>JANOOS010000225.1:0-25204 GCA_031421455.1 Nitrospira sp. | reverse complement strand
AATGTCGAACGGTTGGGTGCGGACCGGAGCGCCTCCGATGGTGCCGAGAAAGAAGGTCTGATTCGTGAACTTGGAGGAGCCCGACAGGTTCGGCAATAACGCGCCCAGTTGCGTTCTCGAGGCGCTGCGCGCCGCTTCGATGCGCTCCTTGTACAACCGTACCTGTGGACTCTTGTCCAGCGCCGCCTCAATGGCATCTTTTAAGCTCAGCCTGAGTACCGGCATCTCTTGCGGGATCGACGGAGGCATCTCGGCCGCCTGGCTGGGCTCTGCACAAAGAAGACCCACCACCAAGAACAGACCCATCACGCCGCTGTAGATTTTCATTCGGTCACATCCCCTTCACCACAGGAAGAGCGCTCTTTGGTCTGTCTGGTCTGTCTGGTCTATCTCGTGTGTTTAGTTGAATGCGAATAACCAGATCAACCAAATAGACCAGATAGAGCAAATAGATAAGATAGACCGGCCATCACGGACTCTTAGCCGACGAGGGGAAAAACTCGACGGTGCAGGCCAGGCCGGCTGCGATCGCTTTATTCCCATTCGGTATTTCCAAGCGCACCCCAAACGTGCCGCTCGCGCTATCGACGACCCTATTCACGACCACGATCAACGCATGATAGGTCGGTTGCCCTTTTCCTTCAGGGCGCACATCGGCCTTCATGCCTGTTTTCAATTTACCGAGCAGCGAGAGCGGCGCATACACCTCCACTCGCAATGGATCGACCTGTGCCAACTTCATCACCGGCGCCTGGCGGGCCAGCTCGCCGGGAGAAAGCAGCCGATCCACCACCACGCCATTGATGGGGCTTCGAATCGTGCGCAGGTTCAGCGACGCCATAGCCCGGTTCAATTCCAGCATGGCCAAGCGCTTGTTTTCAGACGCCTCCTGATACGACATATCGGCCAACGCCTTTTCCGTCTGAGCCTGATCCACGTCGTGTTGGGCAATCGAGTTGTTCTTGATCAAGTCCAAGGCCCGTTCGAGGTTTCGACTGCTGAATCCGACCTTCAGCTGACTGCTCTTCAGCATCGCCTCTGCATCCGCCTTGGCTTTCGCTAATGCGACGGTCGCCTCTTCCAGACTCGATTCGAGGGTGAGAATCACCTGGCCCTTTGTCACCCAATCTCCGCGCTCCACCGGCACCGTGTGAATCAGCCCCTCCACCGGAGTTCCGATGGAAATCTCGGCAGAGGGTTTGATCACGCAGGCCATTTCCGCCGCCCATAGGGATGGCGCCGGCAATATACAAAGACCAGCCGCAACGGTCAGCAGGCCCAGCCCGGTCGGCCAACATCTTTGCAGTCGTCCTAGCTCGTACATCATTCCAACCGTCCGGAAAATGCCAGCGAGGTTTCCAGCTGATCCTCATGCTGCAAGAGGTCCCGTCGGATCCGTGCATGCAGAGATTCCGCGGACAGCTGGGCTTGTCGCACGAGAAACGCAGCCGGTTTACCCTGCAGCGGCGTTCCTCGCCTCACCAGCACGCGAGCCATCCATCGCCAGATCAGACGTCGAGACGTCGTCATCAGCTCATCCTCCAAAGATGCGACCGTCTCAAAACTGCCCGGATCCCCCTGGCGGCCGCTGCGGCCATAGAGCTGCCGATCGATGCGCCCGGCTTCGTGCCGCTCTGTCGCCAATACATACAGTCCCCCAGCCATTGCCACCGCCGCCAGCAACTTGATATCCGTCCCGCGACCCGCCATGTTCGTCGCCACCGTGACACGGCCTGGCTGGCCGGCCTTGGACACGATGTCCGCCTCTTCCTTGTCCTGCCTGGCGTTGAGGATGACATGCGGGATCCCCGCCGCAGTGAGTTTCTCGCTCAGGAGCTCGGAGGCCGTGACTGACCTTGTCCCCACCAGGACCGGCCGTCCGCGCTGATGGAGTTCCGCGATCCGTTCCACTGCTGCGTTCCACTTCTCATCCGCCGTCGCAAACAGCCTCTCTCCCGCCCAATACCGCTGCAGAGGACGATTGGTTGGAATCGTTACGGTGGCCAGGCGGTACACGTTCCACAATTCGCCGGCAACCTCCTGCACCGTGCCGGTCATCCCGGCAAGCCACAAATACCGGCGAAAAAATCGCTGATAGGTGATCCGTGCCAACGAGGTGTTCATGGGCGTGAGCGGACAGCCCTCCTTCAATTCGATCAGCTGATGCAGCCCCTGTTCCCACGACCGATCGCCCATAATGCGACCGGTATACTCGTCGATAATCTGGACCTTCTCGTCCCTGACGAGATAATGGGTATCGCGATGGAACAGATGGAGCGCCGTGAGCGCCTGACGAACAAGTTCTTCACGCCGCCGAGGCCCGGACAAGAAGCCGGTGAGATCCTGCGCGCGCGATGCCAACCAGGCTTGGCCGGCCGGCGTTAGACGAATGCTCCGTTCCCGTGAATCAATCTCGAAATCCTGTCCATGTGTAAGGGCGCGCGCCAGCACCAATACCATCTCGTAGATCGGCTTCTCCGGTACCTTCCCTCCGCTGGCGGAGATAATGAGCGGGACACGAGCTTCATCCACCAGAATGCTGTCCGCTTCATCCACAATGCCGAAGCACAAGCCCCGGAGCACCAGATTGCGGAGCCTGGTGGCATCGCCATAGAGTTTCTCCAGTTGAAGTTGGATCCGATTGGGCTGCCGCCCCACCGCCAGACGATCCCGCAGGTAATCGAACGCCAGTTCCTTATTCGTGCAATAGGTCACGTCGCAAGCATAGGCGGCACGGCGCGCTGCGGGGTCTTGCTCGTGGGTGATCACCCCGACGCTCAGGCCCATCATGCGATAGATCGGACCCATCTCAGCCGCATCGCGCGCCGTCAGATAATCGTTCACGGTGATAATATGCACCGGCACGCCGGCCAGGGCTGCCGTCGCAGCGGCCAGCGTGGCCGTGATCGTCTTCCCTTCTCCCGTCGCCATCTCCGCCACACAGCCATTGAGCAAGGCCCAGCCGCCGAGGATCTGCACGTCATAGTGCCGTTGGCCGATCGTCCGCTGGGCCATCTCCCGCACCAGGGCAAAAGACCGGAATACCAATTCTTCGCTCAACCCGTTGCGCCGGAGCTGCTCTCGAACGTGGGCCACCTCTTGGCACAGCTGTTCATCGCGCAAGGCGGCCAGCGCACTCCCCTGTTTGTTGACCGGTTCCACCACCTCGGTCCGCATGGCCCTGTGCTCGCGTAACCGTCGCATGACGGGGCTCGCAAGCTTCACCCCCTGCCGGTCGAACCAGCTCTCGCGCGGCACCGACCGTTCGGGATAGGCGCTGTGCAGCGCCGTCTGTTGCCGGGCCATGTCAAACATTGAAACGCGACAAGAATAATTGTCGTCCCTGGCGATACCACTGGGCCATGAGCGATTCCCATCCATGATCGAACCGCACGTACACACGCCCGCCCACGTTCACGATGCCCGGCTCGACGGGTAATTGGAGATCCACCTGAAACACTTTCCGCAGGGCCTTCTGACCCTTGGGATCTTTCGGATCCATCGGCACCTGCCCGCCTCCTTCGCTCCCGAGTGCAGGACTCGGTAATTCATCGCTTGCCGCCGGCACCAGCCGTTTCACCGCGGCATCGATCGGGATCGCCAGCCGTTCGGCCAGCCGAACCTGGACCGCCTTCAGGCTGTGACGGATCAAGTCGATATCGGTCTGATCCACGATGGTCCGCACGGTCAAGGTGTCGAGATCCACCACGTGGGCCAACACGTCGCCGCGATGCACGAACCGGCCTGGCAGATCCCCCGCACGAGGCAACACAAACGTGCCGGCTACTTTCGCCGTAATCACCAGATCCCCGACCTGTTCCCTCGCGTGGGCAAGTTTCTCTTCGATGTAGCGCTGCTCTTCCTCAAGTATTTTCGCTTTGACCATGCTTTCTGGAATCTGCTCACGAATGCGCGCCTGGATCTCCCGAAGCTGGGCCTCATGCACGGTGACCTGCGTCGTCAGCAGGGAATCCTGACAGAGCACCAACACATCGCCTTGTGACACGGTTGATCCTGGAACCGCCACCACCTGTTCAATGAACCCATCGGCGCCAGCACGCACGATGGCCTCGTCCGGAATCCACACCACGCCTTCCGCGCGCGTACGAAAGGGCACCGGGGTAAAACACAGCGCCACCACAATGACAGCCAACGCCCCACTCGTGACCGCCAGCGCCCTTCCACGCACGCGGCGGATGCGCGGGCTCGTGAACAGATACTTCAGGCCCTTTCCCAATGGAAGCACGAACCAGGTGAAGGCCGTCAAGATGGCGAAGAACATCCCGAGCACAAAGAATTGGTCGGTCAGAAACAGGAGAATGGCCACGACGATGAATACCCGGTAGATAAACGAGGTGACCGAATAGCCCACAAACCAGGAACGCTCACCCGGCGTGGCCTGTGACGCCTGCGCCTCCACTCGGCCAAAGAGATACCGCTCACAGAGATAGCCGAGGTAGGTGTTGGCTCGCTGGCGCAGATTGGGAATCTCGATGAGATCGGCGAGCATGTAGTAGCCATCGAACCGAAGTAAGGGATTGGCATTGAACAGGACCGTCGAAATCCCGGCAATCATGATGGTGTTATAGGCCAGCATGCGGACGGTACCAGGCTCGACGCTCACCCACACAAACATGGCGACTGACGCAATCGCGAGTTCGACGATCATGCCGGCTGCGCCCACGACAGCCCGCTGCCACTTACTCGGGAAGGCCGACGAGGCCGACGCATCGACATAGGGCACCGGCGAGAACACGAGCAGCATGATCCCCATCTCATGCACTTCGCCGCCGAAGACTTTCACGGCAAAGGCATGGCCAAACTCGTGCAATGCTTTGATGATCGGGAATAGAAACCAGAGGAGCACGAGGTTTTGCGGCGTGATCATCTGATCGAGGAGATTCGCCGTCAGATCCGACCAGTGCGCGGCCCCGATCAGCACAGCGGGAATCACAAGACAGAGCCACAGCACCGCGCCGCCCCATCCGAAGAAAGGCCGGACCAATGACGCGAAGGTTTGTAGAAAACGCTCCGGGTCGAAGAGCGGGAACTGCCAGGCAAAGATGCTCATCGCCCGACGCTGCCACTTCTTCTGTTGCGTCCGTTCGTGTCGATGCAGCAATTCCGCAATGTCGGGGGGGATGTCGCACTGCAGCACGTCGGCGGCGTGGAGCTGACTCAAGAGCTGCACCACGTCCGGCTGGGTCGGAGCCTCGTCACCCAGCTTCGTCGAGGAGAGTTCCCAAATATCCTGGACCGTCCGCTGCCCATCCATCAGGCCGATGAAGGCGTAGGCCGCGGGAGAAAAGCGATGAAACCGTTCGTTCGAGCGATCCTGGAGTACGTACCAGATCTGGCCTCGATATTGGTGGCGGTGCAACTGCGCATGGCTGCGCAAGCGTGGAGCCAACATCGCCACGCGATACCAGGAAGGGCTAAATAAAGCTTCACTCATAGGGCACTAACAGGCTGAAGGCTGAAGCATTCTGACATCCGACCTTCAGCCTATCTACCTGAGGTTTACGGCATCCACGACCAGACCGCCAATCGAATCCAATCCACAATCTGGTGCGTCCAGATCCACAGCAACGAACGACGATCGATCTCGATCTTGCCGGCGCCTTCCATCCCGGGCCGCAGGCGATCATGCGGCTGGTCGAACTGAGCTTCGATACGGAAAAAGTTCCGGCCCTCTTTCGCCGTAGACACCGGCGTGATCTTCTCCACCGTCACGTCGATGATCTCCGAAGGAAAGGCCGACAGCATGAGCGAGCCACGTTGCCCGATCACCACGTCCGCAATGTCCCGTTCATCGACTTCGATCACCAGACGATAGCTGTCGAGCGGCGCAATCTCGAAGAGGACTTTTCCCTTCTCGACCGGGGCACCCAACTGTTGACTAAGATCGCCGGTGACGACGATGCCGTCGAAGGGCGCGAGCAATTTCGTGTGTGCGAGCTGATCATCGAGCAGGGCAATCTCCGCTTGCGCCTGATGCATCTTGGCGGTCAGGATTTCGACCTTGGCCGCCTCCCGCTCGGCCATCGCCTTGTGATATTCCTTTTGGTATTCTTCAAGCTTGCTCAGCGACTTCAATCGTTCCAGTCTGAGTTCCCGATCATCGAGCGTGCAGAGCACCTGGCCTGCCTGCACCAGATCACCGGCTCGCACCGGCGCTTCACGGATGTACCCATTGAACGGCGCCGCAGCGGCACGCTGGACAATCGGCTCCAGCACCGTCTTGGCCGAGACACGGTAATCCCCCTGCACCAGGAGGCAAAACAGCACGAGACCCACCAGGCCTATAGTCGCGAGCTTCAGGGCGACATGCCGGGGGCCGAACAAGGAGGCAAAATAGGACCTGACCGAATCTACCGCTTTGGTGATCAGCCAGCGATCATCCCTCCGTTGCGTTTCCAGGATCGGACCGGCCAGGGCGGCGACGGATTGGCACAGCTCAATCGCCTTGCTGTCGAACGGCCGATCGATCGGCCGTTCAAGCATCAACGCGCCGATCGGCGCGCCGAGCGCCTCCAGCGGGATTGAACACAGGTTCCCGGCCCCATGCTGCCTGGCCAACTCGGCATGAGCGCGCGACACCATGACCGATCCGGGTGAGGCGTTGGGATAGACGATGGTGTCGCGCTGATCCACCGCCTCATCCATTGCCTCTGAAATACTACGAATGAGATTCGTTTGTTCCTTAAACTCAGCGCTATGCGACATCGCAAACACACGTATGCGGCCACGATCAACAAACCCGATGCTCACGCGCTCGCACTGCAACTTCGTCGCCAGGGCCGTGGCAAAGGCCATCGCCCCGGCATAGAACCGTTCATGTCCCAGCGTGGAGGAGACCAGCTCCAGCGCCGACTGGATCCGTTCCCGTGCGGCAATTTCCGCCGTGATCTTCTCGCGCGAAAACATCAGTTCCAGCCAGGCTGCGCCCCAGTGGAGCCTGCGCATCGCGCCTTTGAGCTTGTCGTCTGAACGAGTGGGAATCTCTAAGACCGTCGCCCCATGCAGAACCCCACACACCTCGATCGGGTAGCTGACTTCATAACAGTCGTCGGCCTGTTCACCATTGGCAATATCCGGCTCGGATTTGACCAATAGCCCACGGCGTTCAGCCAGGGTGCGCTCTGCTGTTTTCGTGAGATGTTTGAGATTGCGCCGGCCGGCCGGCCATGTAGCCACCGGGCGATAGGGACCACGATCAGGTGGGCCAAGCAACACCAGCCCGGCCCGCACACCGCCGATCATCCCGCATTGGAGCGGCAACCAGCTCTGGCAAAACGCTTCAACAGTGGACGCTTCGGCAAATGTCGCCCAGAGTCGATGGTCCTGTTCCACTGCCGGGAGAGACTCAGCCATGATCTGAGCCGCTGCATCACGGAGCGAAGCCTGACGCTCAACCTCGGTTTGACTGTCCATTGCGCCACCCCAGGAAGGAAAGCTCGAACGCGCTCGTGCCTACAACTCTCGGACTACTTCGTGCCCCTGTCGGTCTGCGCAATCCCGACATCCATCGCCCCGAAACGAGCATCATACTGCTGCACAACACTATGGGAACGAGTGGAAGCAGTAGAAGCAACAGAGAGGGCACAGTAGCTCTCTCCCCTGCGCACAGAGGTTTACCATAGTACAAAAGCCTAGTACGACCCCCCCTTTAGAGGTAGTTCAATACTTTCCGCGCTTTAAAATCGTGCATTGCAATGAAACGGATGAGGAATGTGATGATAACTTGCTGAAAATAAACACATAACAATCTGAGTCTTGTTCATAATTGAATAAGCAGCTTGTTCCCCATATGCAAACCACATTGCTCCAGCACCTAATGAACCATCCGCAACCCTGGTCGGATCAGTCACTGATGGAAAAGGAACTGTCCACCCGCATGCAATCTCCGCCGGTGACTCCCCCGGTAAAGAAACGCGAGACTCGCGCGTGACGCCGGCGTAAAGAACGTTTGTACGGGGAAGGTCTCATAGGAAGCTGGCTGGTCCCACCTTCTCTCTATGCCATGACTCGGCCCCACAGCCGACATGAAATGTGGTGTGATCATGAGCTGATATCCGTCCTGAAAAAATATCCTCTTTTTCGTTTACGCCAACGCAAGACCATCGTCTAACCTAACAGGTACGTATTTCCTCTCTCTTGACGGAAGACATCCACGCGTATTATGTACCCCCCTACATTAGTATTATGTCTCCCTACATTGGCATTATGTCCCACTACATCACTGCACTAAGGACGGATAGCCCTAATTGACCACCCCAAGAACCGATTGCTCGACACAAACGGAAATTAATCAGACGTTCTCTAACCAAAGCTATATCGGAGTCGAAAAAATGCGCACAATCGATCACCCATCATTCTTACAGTCGCTTCGTGTCTACCTGGCGGGCTGGCGCCGTCAACGAGCAAGAGCATGCACGCATCGGTCTGTCAGTGCCTTTCAGCTTGAGCCTCTTGAATCGCGCATCTTACTGGCTGCCGATCTGAGCGGCGTCATCCAATCTTCCGTTCTGCCGAATACCGCGCTTGAGGGGAGCGCAGGCTCTGCCATCGTCCAGGTGGTGAACCAAGGTAATCAGGATGCTAATACAATTGAGGTCGGGGTCTACATCTCACAGGACTCGACGCTCGATGTGTCCGATATCCTGATCGGTACTGCCGCGAGTGGTGGTGTGGTCAGTGCCGGAGAATCGAAAGATTTTACTGTGCCGTTCACGATCTCAACCCAGCTTGACCCCGGAACCTATCAGTTGCTCGCCAAAGTCGACAACGCCAATGCGACTGTCGAAAACAGCGAAACGAACAATGTCGCCGTCGGCGGCACCGTCAACGTGGCCTGGCAGTTCGGTTCCGTGCCAGGCAAGACCGGCCAGACGCCACTGATGCTGCGAGACGCAGACAGCACCGTCGCCACGTTCAGCCTCACCGGACCAGGCACAGGCGAAGTCGTGAAGAACGGCGCGCTCTGGGATGTGCGTCTGACCGGAACGGATACTAGCACGGCACTGATCATTACTACGAACGCCGATGGAAATGGGCGCCTCACGCTCAATAATATTAACGCGGCAGGATCGTTAGCCTCGTTCACGGCAATAGCGACCGATCTGGTCGGCGCCTTGACCGTCAACAATGGGCCACTCCCTATCGTCAATGCCGGTTCCATCGCCGGCGGTGTCGTCTCCGCGAACGCAGCGCCGGTCGCCGTGGCCGATACGGCTTCGGCGCAGGAAAACGGTCTGGACATTGTGATCGATGTGCTCGCGAACGATACGGATGCGAACGCCGGCGATACGAAGACGATCGTGGGGGTGAGCAGCCAAGGCCTGCAAGGGACTGTATCCATAGCCCCCAATGGGACCAACTTGGTCTATTCAGTCGGGCAAGCCTTCAACTCACTCAAAGCCGGAGCGACGGTAACGGAGAACTTTAGCTACACGATGCGGGATACGGACGGCGCCACTTCGACTGCGGTGGTGTCGGTAACGATCACCGGCACGAACGATGGTCCGGTGGCCGTCGCGGACAGCGCGTCGGCTCAAGAACATCAAGCCATTCTGATCAACGTCCTGGCGAACGACAGGGATCCGGATGCCGGCGATGCGCTGCGGGTTCTGTCCATCGATAGGACCGGGACGGTTGGAACGACGGCGTTTGCCTCCAGCGGCGGGGTTCCGATGATCTATTACTCGCCGAACCAGGTGCTGCCAGCTGGTGAAACGGCGACCGATCAGTTCCGCTATACCGTCGTAGATAGTGCCGGCGTGCAGTCCACGGCGACCGTGACAGTGACGATTACCGGTGTCAACGATGCGCCTGTGGCCATCGGCGATCGCGTGGCGGTGTCTGAAGACACCGGGGCCATCACCGTGAATGTGCTCGCCAACGACCAAGATCCCGATGCGGGCGACACGAAGACCGTGACCGCAGTCGACGGCAACGGGCGTCCGTCTCAAATTGTGATTACGTCGGCTAATACCTCGACATTCACCACGTTCGTTGTCACCCCTGCTATTCCGGCAATCCGGGGCGCCGTGTCGGTCGCGCCGGACGGTCAAGGTGTCGTTTATACGCCGACTCAAGCGCTTCAGACGCTGAGGGCAGGTCAAGTACTCACCGAAACGATTTTCTACACCATGCGGGATGCAGCTGGAGCTACATCGTCATCGAGTCTGGTCGTGACCATCACGGGTGTGAACGATGCACCCACAGCGGTGGCGGACCAGGTCACCATCGGGAAGAACGCCGCGCCAGTGTCGATCACTATGTTGGCGAACGATACGGATCCCGATGCTGGGGATACCAAGACAGTCGTTGCGCTCGATACGGCCGGCCTGCAGGGCACGGTCGCGCTGGCGCCTGATGGCACCAGCCTCATCTATACGGTGGGTGACGCGTTCCTGAATTTACCGCAGGGTGGAACGGCCACAGAAACGTTCAGCTACACGATTCAAGATTCTGCCGGCGTCACATCCACCGCCACGGTGACAGTCGTGATTGTCAGTGACAATATCGCGCCGGTGGCTGTGGCCGATGTGGCCACAGCCACGGAAAATGGTGGACCGGTCATGATCGATGTATTGGCAAACGATCTCGACCCGGACGCAGGCCAGGGCAAGTCGGTGCTCAGTCTCACCAATACAGGCCTCCGGGGTACGGTGGCGAACGCACCGGGCGGCATGGGCATCATCTATACGGTGGGCCAGGCGTTCCAGCAGCTGCGCGCGGGCGAGACGGCGACGGAGCAATTCACCTACACCATGGTGGATGCCTTAGGGGCCCAGTCGGCCACGACGGTCACGGTCACGGTGACAGGCGTGAACGATGTGCCGGTGGCTGTGGGGGATAGCGCGGCCGCGTCTGAAGACAGTGCGCCGGTCCTGTTGAATGTGTTGAACAACGATCGTGATGCCGATGTTGGCGATACGAAGCAGGTGCTGTCACTGAATACCACTGGGCTGCGGGGCACGGCCACGATTGCTGAAGGCGGCCAGGGTGTGATCTACAGTGCCGGCAATGTATTCCAATCCCTCCAGGCAGGACAGACGGCGACGGAACGGTTCAACTACACCGTGCAGGATGGCAGCGGCGCCATCTCGACAGCCACCGTGACCGTGATCGTCAGGGGCGCGAACGATGCGCCGGTGGCCAATGTGGATACGCTGACCGTGACGGAAGACGCGAGTAACGTGTTGCTGGGAGTGTTGGCGAACGATACGGACGCCGATGCGGGCGATACGAAGACGATCGTCTCGGTCGATGGGACCGGATTGTCCGGCACGGTGAGGTTGGCAACGAATGGGGCGGGTATTCTGTACTCAGCGGGGTCGGCCTTCCAATCGTTGATAGCGGGGGAAACCACCACCGAGACCTTCACCTATACGATGCGGGATCGCGCCGGAGCGCTATCGACAGCGAGGGTGACCCTAACGGTCACAGGCGTGACCGATGGGCCTAAGGCGGTGGCCGACCATGCGGTGGCCGCGGAGGATGGCGGACCGATCACCATCAACGTGCTGGCGAACGATACCAACGACGCGAACCCCGGCGGTGCCCTGACGATCGACTCGGTCGACGGTAGCGGTCAGTTCGGCGGTTATTTC
Organism: Nitrospira sp.; assembly: GCA_031421455.1. GTDB lineage: Bacteria > Nitrospirota > Nitrospiria > Nitrospirales > Nitrospiraceae > Palsa-1315. The sequence continues at coordinate 13,586 of JANOOS010000225.1, read as the reverse complement.
GTGATCGGCAGTGCGACGGGCAACACCCAATACGGGTTCGCGCCAGGATTTCCGCGTCTGCTCGGCCAGGTGTCGATCGCCGCGGATGGGCAGAGCATCCTCTACACGCCATTGCAAAGCCTTAACCAGGGCGAGGTCGGCGTCGACACCTTCCGTTACACGCTCGCCGGCGGGTCAACTGGTGTGGTGACCGTCACGGTGACTGGCGTGAACGACGCGCCCTCTGCGGTTCACGACAGCGCAACTGTCGCGGCCGACAGCGCGCCGCTCACCATCGACGTGCTCGCTAACGACACGGATCCCGACACGCGCGTCGTCCCGCCACAGCCGCCGATCGTCGATCTGCTTGACGTTGTCGTTGACGCGACGCCCGTGGATATCCCCGACACCAAGACCGTTGTCAGTGTCGACGGCAGCGGCCTGCAAGGCTCGGTGACAATTGCGGTGGGCGGAGGTGCGGTGACGTATACGGCTGGTGGTTCGCTGCTCAATCTGACGTTCGGCCAAACGGCGACAGAGACGTTTACCTACACCATGCAGGATAGCCTGGGCCTGCAGTCGACCGCGACGGTCACGGTAACCGTCACCGGGACCAACCAGACGCCAGTCGCCGCAGCCGATAGCGCCACGGCCACTGAAAACAGCGCGCCGGTGACGATCAATGTGCTGGCGAACGACAGCGACGCGGACATTAGTGCCGGTGACAGTTTTAGTATCGTGGCAATCAATACGACCGGTCTGCAGGGTACAGCGTCGGTGAATGGCGGTAACATCGTCTACACCGTCGGCAACGCATTCCAGAGTCTGAAGGCAGGGGCACCAGCGACCGAGACCTTCAGCTACACGATTCAGGACAGCAAAGGAGCCCAGTCCACTGGGACTGTAACGGTTACCGTCGTTGGCGCCAATGATGGCCCAGTGGCCGTGAACGATGGGCTCACGATCTCCGAGGATGCCGCGGCCTTGGCCCTCAACGTCTTGGCCAACGATACGGATCTGGATGCCGGCGATACAAAGACGATCGTCTCACTGGATACGACAGGCTTGCAGGGGACCGCAACCATCGCAGCCAATGGGTCTGGCGTGGTCTATACCGTCGGCCAGGCGTTCCAATATCTGGACAGTGGAGCAGCCCTCGACACGTTCACCTACACCATGAGGGATAGCAGCGGTGCGTTCTCAACGGCACGCGTCACGGTGACGGTGCTTGGCGCACCGGAAGCGCCTCCGGCAGGATCGATCATGGGAACCACCGGTGATGACATCATCACGACGGCCAATACCAATGATACGATCTACGGTCAGGCCGGTGACGACAACGTCAGTTCGGGCGGTGGGGCCGATACGATCTTCGGCGGCGCCGGCCGGGATACGATCGACGGTGGAGACGGCAATGACGTGCTGGTCGGCGGGGCCGAGGACGATGATCTCACAGGCGGCTTGGGCGCCGACACCTTCCAGTACGCCCTGGTCTCGGACTCCACGGTAACGGTGCAGGACAAGATCAATGACTTCAGCGTGTCCGAAGGCGACAAGATCGATCTGTCTCAGATCGACGCGAATACCGCCGCCGTCGGAAACAACGCCTTCGTGATCGCGTCCGGATTCAGCGGGGTTGCCGGCCAGCTCGTCCTGACCTTGAACGCGGGCGGATATCTCGTGCAAGGCGATATCAACGGTGACAGGGTGGTGGACTTCCAGATCGACGTCAGGACCAACGACATCCTGAGCGCCACCAATTTCCTGTTGTAGACGATTGAAGACTTACACAGGGTCACGAGGATACTCCTCGTGACCCTGTATGCGAGAGGCTTGTTCTTGAGCGGCTGTTTTGGTCAGTACGCTTCTTGTATGGGAAATTAACGCAGTTCCACCAGCGCGAACTTTCTGCGGCCGACCTTCAGACGATACGCTTTTCCTGGCACAATCGACAACAGGGCATTTGCGTCGCTCTGCTTCTGTTCATCGACCTCCAGGCCCCCCTGAATAATCAACCGCCGGGCTTCGCTCTTACTCGGCACAAGCCCTGTCTTGGTCACCAGATCGACAAGACTGATCGTCTGTCCCTCGCGTAGATCGGTCTGGGTCAAGATCAAGAGCACATCCGGCTCGCTCGGAAATTCCCGCTCTTGAAACTTCTGCTGAAAGGCCGTCCTCGCCTGTTGACCTGCTTCCGCCCCGTGATATCGATCGACGATCAGGGCTGCGAGCGCTTGCTTCGCCTCCATCGGATGGGCTGCTTTGACTTCGGCAAAATTCTCCGTTGTGAGGAGCTCATAGTACCGAAACATCAGCGTATCGCTGATCGACATCAGCTTCCCGAACATGTCGTTCGGTTGATCTTCCAGTGCGATATAGTTCCCGACGCTCTTGCTCATTTTCTTCACACCGTCCGTCCCCTCAAGCAGCGGCATCGTAATGACGACTTGGGGTTCCTGGCCATAGTCCCGTTGCAGCTCACGCCCCATCAGCAGGTTGAACTTCTGATCAGTGCCACCCAGTTCGACATCGGACTTGAGTGCGACGGAATCGTAGCCCTGCACGAGGGGATACATGAACTCATGGATACTGATCGGTTTCTGTTCATGATAGCGCTTATGAAAATCGTCCCGTTCAAGCATCCGCGCGACACTGCTATGCGCGCTCAGATGAATCAAGCCTTCCGCGGTCATCGTGCTCATCCAGCGGCTGTTGAACTCCACCAGGGTCTTCGCAGGATCAAGAATTTTGAAAATCTGCCGCTCGTAGGTCTTGGCATTCTCCAATACTTTTTCTTTCGAGAGCGCGACACGCGTCTCCGACTGGCCGGTGGGATCGCCGATCATGCCGGTGAAATCGCCGATCAAGAAGATCACGTGATGTCCAAGTTCTTGAAAGTGCTTGAGCTTGTGGATCAAGACCGTATGACCCAGATGCAGATCCGGCGCAGTCGGATCGAAGCCTGCTTTCACACGCAACGGACGATTCTCTTTCAAGGAACGTGTCAGCTTCGATTCAAGTTCAGCCCGTTGAATGACTTCCACAGCTCCGCGGAGGATCAACTCGAGTTGACGGGAGAGTTCGTTCATGTCGCTTTTTTCCCTCTGCCTATCGATCCGGCATCCGGTGACACCGTGACCAATGAACGAATCCGCTCGAACTTCTTGTTCCCAATCCCTTTGACCGCTCGCAATTCATCGAGAGAGCGAAAGGCTCCCACCGATTGACGATACTCCATGATCCGTTCAGCCAACTTGGGACCGATCCCTGGCAAGGCATCAAAGTCCTGCTCCGTCGCCCGGTTCACATCAAGGGAACCCTGGTGCAATCGTTTCGGGGCAGCGGCAGAGGATGGACTCACCACAGTTGCGTTCCCACTGCCGGAAGCAATCTCAGCCTCCGACCCCTCAGACGAGTTGGCGGCAAAGTCGCGTGATCGATCGAATGAGGCAGGCAAGGTCCATCCGATCCAGAAAACGACGCTCATGGTCGCCGCGAACATTCCAAGTTTAATGATAAGTGAATAAAACATAGTCTTCAGGTCGAATATCGAATGTCCAAAGTCGAAAGTCTCAAGTCAAAAGTCCGACGACTTGACGACTTGATGACTTGATGACTTTAAGACCTCTTTTCTTCTGGTCTGATGAATCGCCTTCCCTTCGACATCTTCAGCCGCTTCCATCAGACCTTCCGCTAGCGTCGGATGGGCATGGATCATCTCCGCCATCTGCGTCACCGTCGCGCCGGCTTGCATCGCCATAGCCGCCTCATGCACCAGGTCTGCTGCATGGGCTCCGACGATATGCACACCAAGAATTCTGCCGCTCGGCGACTCGGCAATGACCTTGAACAACCCCGTTGTATCCCCTGTCGCCTGCGCCTTCCCCAATCCGGCATATCGAAAACGTCCCACCTTGATCGCCATGTCTGGGTTCTGCCCGGCAGCCTGAACTCGTTCACGGGCTTGCTGCTCCGTCAGGCCCACGCGACCGATTTCCGGCAGGGTAAAAATTCCGGCAGGGACGACGTCGTAGCGAAACGTCTCCTCATGCCCCATGATATTCGCAACCGCGACTTTGCCCTGCGCCGAAGCCACGTGTGCCAGCATAGCCTTGCCGACCACGTCGCCGATGGCGTAGATCCCCTGCACAGTGGTTTCCATCCGCTCGTTGACGAGAATCTCCCCTCGCCGTCCCGTCTGCACCCCCACCTGCTCCAAACCGATGCCTCCACTATTCAATCCTCGACCGACAGACACCAGCAACTTCTCAGCCGCCACTTGCGTACCATCTTTGAGATGAGCCGTGACGGCGATCGGTGACCGCTCCAGCTTCTCGACAGTGGTCCCGGTCAGGACCGTCACTCCACGTTTTTTCAGCTCCCGCTGCATCGTCGATGAGATGTCGTCATCCTCCAATGGAAGTACCCGCGTCATCAATTCGACAATCGTGACCTCCGTCCCCAGACCACTATAGAGCGCTGCGAATTCGCATCCTTCAACTCCCCCACCGACGATCAGTAGACTGGCTGGAATGCGATCGAGGTCTAGGAGATGCTGACTGGTGAGCAGTTGTTGCCCATCGATCGGAAACTGCGCCAGGTTCGGCCAAGACGACCCGGTAGCAATCACGATGGCATCAGCCTGAATGTCCCGCGTTGAGCCATCAGCTGCGGTCACCGTAACCGATTGGCGATCCCTCAGCGATCCGGCCCCCTGCACATGTTCGATATTCCAAGCCTTAAAGAGCGTCGCAATACCCTTCACAAGAGTCGCCACTACCTGGTTCTTTCGTGCAACCATCCGAGCGAGGTCATACGTGACTGGTCCTTGGACGAGCAGTCCCATATCATCGGCTTTTTTGACCTTGTCGCCGAGTTCGACGACCGACAGAAGGGTTTTACTGGGAATGCAGCCCCAATTCAAGCAGACGCCGCCGAGCGCGTGGGACTCAATGACGGTGACGCGGGCGCCAAGCTGGGCCGCTCGGATCGCAGCGACATAGCCACCAGGTCCGGCGCCGACTATGACGATGTGCTTCGGGGATGTCATTGAGTCATCGGCCCATTGCCGATTGAGTCATTGCGCGAATGGTTCAATGTTTCTGGTTGGCAAGAAAGGCTTCATACTGTGCAGCAGTCATCAGCTTGTCCACCTCGCTCGCGCTCGACAGATCGATCACCACCATCCAGCCTTTGCCATAGGGATCGGAGTTCACCACTTCCGGATGGTCTTTCAAGTCGGCATTGACCTTGGCAATGGCGCCACTCACAGGGGTGTAGATCGTAGAGGTCGTCTTGGTCGATTCCACTTCACCGATCTGCTGCCCTACCTTGACGACGGCACCAGGCTTTGGCATATCGATAAAGACGATATCGCCCAACGCATCTTGGGCGAAATGACTGATGCCGACAGTCGCCTGCGTGCCGCTCACACGCACCCATTCATGCTCTTCGTGGTAACGGAGGTCTAGAGGAATCATGCGCGCTCCCTTTTTAGCAGGATGCTGAAAAATCCCGCCAGCTTTGTTCTCGCATCGCTCAGAGACTCAACGTACCGCAAGGGTACGCCTCGCCTCATCGCTCGCTGCGGCCGCGCTGAACGGCATTTTTGAGCATCCTACGAGGGTGTTTTACTGTTGTGTCCACGTGCAAACCATCAAATCTCTAGCGTACCAATATGCATTTCCACAGCCTGTTATAGATGGTCTGGCCCCTTTATCCGACTAGATCCATTTCGGGAAAGAAATATCCAATCTCGAACTTGGCAGTCTCCGGCGAATCGGACCCATGCACAGCATTGAATTCGATGTTCGCCCCATGGGCCTTGCGTATCGTGCCCGCCTCCGCCTTGGCCGGATCGGTCGCACCCATCAGCTCACGGTTCTTCTTGATCGCATTGTCACCCTGCAGGACCAGCACCACGACCGGACCGGAGACCATGAACGTGCAGAGGCTATCGAAAAACGGACGGGCCTTATGCACAGCGTAAAACCCCTCCGCTGTCGATTTGGAAAACTGCATCATGCGTATGGCCACTGGTTTTAAACCAGCTTTGTCATAACGGGAAACAATATCGCCAATCGCGTTCTTCTTCACCGCATCAGGCTTGATAATGGCTAATGTTCGTTCACTCATGGGTTCTGAGATTCCTCCAGACAGTTAATGAATAGATTGAAAGCAGCTGGTGCATTATAAGTGGCTGATAATAGGCTTGCAAGGGTCGGAAAAGCGGCGAACTCCTAGACCTCGCTCAATCAGTGTTCCGCGTTGGAGGTTTATGAGTGAAGTGGCTCATCGCCAAACACATCTTGTTCGACAGCTGCCCATATCGACGTCAGCGGAGGCATAGCGGGAACAGATCAAGGGCCGACCAGGAGTGAAGATAAGAGCTCAGGCCAACCCGGTTGACATCATCGCCAGAACCGCTACACTGTGCGCATGCTCCACCAAGAACTCATGGCTCGGCCTCAACAGATCGCGCAAGAAGTCGCTCTTCTCGCCAGACGTGTCCTGGGCGCAGACATCGAGGTAATCTGGTTTGGATCCTGGCCGAAGGGTACCGCCAGGCCCCACGCCGACGTAGATATCGCCATCGATGGTTCCAGGGCATTTCCACCTGAGCGACTAGCCGAGCTCCGAGGACTTCTGGATAACATCGCAACGCTTCATGAAATCGACCTCGTGGACCTCCACACCGTAGGCGAAGCGCTCAGAAATGAAATTCTGCGTCATGGAGTCCGCCTATGACCGCGCGGCGCGACAGTTTCAGCCGTGCCATCGTGCGCCTCAACGAAGCTCTCATGGCCTCGGAAACAGACCTTAGCCGGGATGCCGCCATTCAGCGCTTTGAGTTTTGCTTCGAATTGGCCTGGAAAGTAATCCAAGAGCGGGTGCGGACGGAAGGGCTGGACTGCCAATCGCCGAAAGGTTGCCTCAAACTCGCCTATAAGAATGGCTGGCTCGGCGACGAAACCGGGTGGCTGGCCATGCTCGAAGACAGAAATCGCACCGCCCACACCTATGACGAAGCACTCGCCAAGGAAGTGTATCGCCGCCTCTCCGCGCATCTCCCCCTGCTCCAAGCGTTGGACGAATACCTCAGAAGCACACGCACTTAAGCAATCCTGTACGGTCCTAGACTGTGCGTGACAAGCGAGAGGTGAGAGACTCGCGTGAAATGCAGGACGGGCAGGAGTTCCTCCCCTTCATCATCTACATTGCTTCTATCTGCTTCATCTGGTTGGTCTGGTCTATCTGGTTTGTGCTATTGCGTGACCCAGGGAAACCAATAATTCAGCGCGAGCAATTGTGAACTAAATTATGACTGAAACTGGGCGGCGAGGTCAGCCGGCTTGAAGACGCCCCGTTCGGTGATGATGCCGGTGATCAGATCCGCCGGAGTCACGTCGAACGCAGGATTGTAGACCGCGACTCCGGCTGGTGCGATGGGATGGCTGCCGTGGATGGTGGTGACTTCTGCAGGGTTCCGTTGTTCGATGGGGATATCCTCTCCTGTTTTGGTCTTCAGATCGATTGTGGAATAGGGCGCGGCCACGTAGAAGGGAATCCCGTGGGCTTTCGCCAGCACTGCGACTGAGTAGGTCCCGATCTTGTTCGCCACATCCCCGTTGGCGGCGATCCGATCAGCCCCCACGATACAGAGGTGAATTTTCCCCTGCCGCATGAGTGTGCCTGCCATATTGTCCGTGATGAGGGTCACGGGAATTTTGTCCTGCATCAATTCCCAGGCCGTGAGCCGCGCGCCTTGCAGGACCGGCCTGGTTTCGTCTGCAATGACTTGAATTTTCTTCCCCTGATCCCAGGCTGCGCGAATGACGCCCAATGCCGTGCCATAGCCGGCTGTCGCCAACGCGCCGGCATTACAATGGGTCAGGACGGTTTGACCGCTCGCAATAAGTTCCGCTCCATGTCGTCCCATCGCCTTACAGAGGGCAATATCTTCATCTAGAATGACTTGTGACTCCTTCAGCAGAGCAGATTTGATAGACGCAACAGGCTGCGAATGTAACGAGGTGAGCAGACGCTTCATCCGTTCGATAGCCCAAAACAGGTTCACCGCGGTCGGCCTAGTCGCCGCGAGGTGATCGCAAATTAGCAGAACCTCTTTGGCGAAAGTCTCATAGTCGGATGCCGTGATGGTCTTGGCGCCGAGCGCGACACCCATTGCTGCGGTCACCCCGATCGCCGGGGCACCTCGTACTTTAAGGTTGCGAATGGCGTCGGCGACGGTCCGATAGTCCAGGCAATCCAGAAACTCAACGAACTCTGGGAGACGGCTCTGGTCGAGAAGCCGTACTACGCCATTTTTCCATTCAACGGTAGAAACCATGAGGGATCTTGTAGCGGGAACTGATGCTGAGTGCAAGCCCCCAGTAGTAGGATGAAACATCCCCGGTCTGTCTGGTCTATTCGGTCTGTCTTGTCGGAGAGGTCTACTCTGTCTTTCTTGTCAACTAGTCGCGCGGGCAAGACTCACCAGACAGACAAGATAGACAAGACAGACCGAATAGACCAGATAGACCAGATAGACAGGACTCGCGGGTTAAAGAGAGTCCCGCCATCGTTTCCACACCCGAACCCAGTTCGCCTGTTCGCAGGCCCACAGGCACGAAGAACTATTCGTCGGCTGTGACAACAACTCTCTCGTTCGGTGCAGTTGAAGTGTCGGATCGGAAAGCGCTCCGGTAAACCACACCCCGCCGTCACGGTCAGTTCGCAGCACCATGCTCCCTTCTGATTGATAAGCATCGAGAACAGCCGTGGCCGGGTGTCGATAGGGATTATGGCGGCCAGCCGAAAATACGGCATACTGGGGATGCAACGATGCCACCCAGTCACGATTCAACGAACTCACCGCTCCGTGATGAGGCACCTTGAGAACTTCGATCGGACCATGAGATGCGGCGCGGGCCATCCGTGACAAGCTATCTTGCTCGACATCCGCAGCGAAGAGCATCCTATGAATACCGCAAGTCAGACGGGTCACCACTGACCGATTGTTCAACATATGCCCACTCACATTGCGATCCAGAAGCGCCACGTTAAATTGCGCGTCCTCCGGCGGGTTGAGCACCACCATCCTGCAGGAACCGGACGACAGGATCTCCTGTCCTTCCCTAGCCACCTGTTCTTGCAGTCCTTGGGCCGCCAATGAATTCTGCAATCGCCGGTAGAACAATTCTTCACGGGTCTCGCCAGAACCCCAATAGCTCTTCACCCTGAAATGGCGGATCACCCAGGCCAGGCCTCCGACATGATCGAGCTGGGGATGTGTGCCGATGACCTGGTCAATGGCATGGATGCCCCGGTTCCAGAGAAACGGCGCCACCACCCCACGGCCCATATCGAATCTTTCATACGTCGCCCCTCCGTCGATCAACACCACCTGACCATCGGGGAGTTCAACGACTGCGCTATCGCCTTGACCGACATCCAGGAACGTGACCCGGAAGTGATCTCCATCAAGAAACATCCGTGGGGACCAAGCCCACCACAGCAATACCAATAGGATTCCGGCGCCTGCTGCCAAACGGAACGCTGGGCGCCCCACTCGGTACCACAGCAATACGACACAACCATAAAATAACAGCATAGCGAAAAGAGAAGGGGCCGCGACATGCCATTCCCCTCCCGGTAGCAGCGATACCAGACGGATTGCCGCCACAAAATATTCGAGGAACCACTGATTCAGCGATGCCAGGGGCAGCATGGTTCCACCAACCAGAATCTGCCAGACTCCGGCAACCAGTCCGATTGGAACCAGCACGATCCCCATCACTGGAACAGCCACCACATTAGTCAAAAGACCGAGCCAGGGCAATTGATTGAAATAGTAGGCAACAAGAGGAAGGGTCACCACAGTAACCACCCCGCTCATCGCCACAGAGTCTCTCCCCCATCGAATGCAGGTTCTCAGGACCGACGGCTCGTCCGGCAGCTCCTCACCTTCTGCCGCAGCCGGCCATGAAAGCCATCCCGCAATGGCGATGACGGACAAAAACGAGAGTTGAAAGGAAATATCGAATACCGCCTGAGGGTCGTGCAGCAAAATCCCCACTGCGGCGGCAGAGAGGGCATGGAACAAACGTCGCTCCTGGCCAAGCCAAATTGCACTTAGCCCCACAGTCATCATCAGCAATGAACGCATTGTCGCCAGTTCCGCACCGGCCAGGCAGGCATAGCCTGCGACGGGAAGGAAGGTAGAGACAGCGGCCAGGCGAGTCGGCGTGATTCTCCGAGACAACGCAAGAAGCCAATTTGCAGGCAACCAAAGCGTCACCCCTCTGACGACTGCAAAGATGAGTAGCGCGACGAGACCCAAGTGACTCCCTGAAATAGAAAGAAGATGGACTGTCCCAGTCGCCATGAACTGATCGCGAAGGTCAGGATCCAAATACCCTCGATCACCGATGATGATGCCCAGATAGAGGCCCAATAGAGGCTGGGGAAGGGTTTGTACTGCGGCAAGACGGATGCTACTCCTCCAACGATCGAATTGGTTCCAGATTGCCCACCAGGTATGCGCTCGTCCGGACTCAAGAAACTGCACCGCTTCGGCTCCGGTCACGGTGGCGGTCGCATCGATGCCTTGCCGCTCTATATAGGCTGCATAGTCGAATCCCCCGGGATTCAATGATCCGCTTGGACGACGCATCTTTGCCCGAAAGCTGACCCGATCGCCTTGAAAGAATACCCGCTCCGCGGTGCGCCAGGTCAGACGAACATGCCTGGACGCTCCCGACTCATCAATCGGGTCATCAGTCCTGACGATCATGACCAGTCGATCTGGCGCCAGTTGGACAGGGGCCACAATACGACCAGTCACCTCGATTGCCGCATCTGACTGGCCTTCGACCATCGGGTCATGGGCAGTTAAGTTAACGGCCACCGCCCAATAGACAACTCCCAGCAAGAGCGCGCCATAGAGCCACATCGCTCGAACAATGGAACACCAATTGAGCTTTTCAAGGATGAAGCTGCTTAGCGCAGCAAGGAGGAGCAGGAACGAGGCGGACAGGGGGAAATAGGGAATCTGCGATCCGACAAGAAGCCCGGCAACGAAGGCAACGGTGAGGGGCGGCAGCATGAGCCTGCCTCGAATAGGGGGCTAGAATCTTAACCCAGATGAGTCTTGACGACATCCACGAGATGATTGGCCACTTCACGAATCTCGTCATCGCACTCGCCTTCAACCATCACGCGCAAGAGCGATTCGGTCCCGGAGTATCGCACCAACACGCGTCCACTGCCGTTGAGGCGCTGTTCGCTTTGAGCAATCGCGCGTTGCAGTTCTGGAACCGTATCGAGTTTCGGCTTCTTCAAGACTTTCACGTTGAATAACACTTGTGGCACCGCCGTCATGGCTTGAGCCAGTTCGGACAAGGGCTTTTCTGTCCGCTTCATCAACGATAGTACTTGCAAGGCTGAAATCAAGCCATCGCCGGTTGTATTGTGATCCAGAAAGATGAAATGACCAGACTGCTCTCCTCCAAAGTTAAACCCCTCAGCCAACATCCGTTCCAGCAAATACCGATCACCGACGGCAGTTCGCTCAAGCGCGATGCCTGATTTCGTCATGGCCTGCTCCAACCCGAAGTTGCTCATGACAGTTCCCACTACCGTCTGTTTCGCCAATTGTCCCTGGCGATGAAGGTCGAGCGCCAACATCGCCATAATATGATCGCCGTCTACGACTCTTCCCTGTTCACAGACGAAAATAGCGCGATCGGCATCCCCATCCAGCGCGATACCGAGATGCGCCCCCTGCTCATGGACAGCTTTCTGGAGTAGTTCGGGATGCACCGCACCACAGCCGGCATTGATATTCATCCCGTCCGGTTTATCACCGATCACTTCGACCTTCGCCCCGAGTTCGCGTAACACCGTCGGCGCGACCTTATAGGCTGCGCCGTTGGCACAATCGACCACGACCTTCATCCCCTGGAAGTCCAGTTCTTTGGGGAGAGACCGCTTGACGAATTCGATGTACCGTCCCTCAGCGTCGTTGATTCGATAGGCTTTCCCGATGGCATCGGCCGTTGGCCTCAAATGGGAGATCTCGTTCGAAACGATGAGCCCCTCGATACGGGCTTCCATCTCATCCGGCAACTTGAAACCGTCATTGGAAAAAAACTTAATGCCGTTATCCTGATAGGGGTTGTGCGAGGCCGAAATCATCACTCCCGCATCGGCCCGAAGACTCCTCGTCAAGAACGCAATCGCCGGCGTCGGCATCGGACCCACCAGCAGCACATCGACACCCATCGAACAAATCCCTGCAGTCAACGCCGACTCCAACATATAGCCGGAGATGCGGGTGTCCTTGCCGATCACGATTTGATGACGTCCAGCTCGGCGCATAAACAAATGCGCCGCGGCCCGCCCCAGCTGCATCGCCATTTCACTGGTCATCGGATCCAGGTTGGCAACCCCGCGAATCCCATCTGTACCGAATAATTTACGCATGTTGGGCTTTCATAGAGATGATCGTCTGCCGGCTAATCGCCGCTGCCACCTGAACCACTTCCTTCATGGCCCTCACGTCGTGGACTCGAAGAATTCCGGCTCCACGATCGACTGCCATTGCCACCGCCGCCGCCGTACCCCACTGGCGTTCCTGAACCGGACGATCCAGGAGCTGCCCAAGGAACCCCTTCTGCGAAACACCAACCAGCACTGGACATTCAAACACCGTGAACCGGCGCAATTGGTCTAATAGCGCAAGGTTATGTTCCAGCAGCTTACCAAATCCGATACCGGGATCAAGAATGATCTGTCTTCGTACAATCCCATGAGCCACCGCAAAACGAATGCGTTCCTCGAAAAATTCAGAGATTTCTCCGATTACATCGGCGTAGTGAGGGGCCTGCTGCATCGAACGAGGCGTTCCGTTCATGTGCATCAGGACAATTCCAGCTCCTGTTTGGACCACCACATCGACCATGGCAGGATCGCCTCGTAGCGCCGTGACGTCGTTCACGAGAACCGCCCCCGCATCGAGAGCCGCACGCGCAACAGCAGCCTTTGAAGTATCAATTGAGATCGGCACGGTGACGGCTTTTGCCACTGCCGTCACAACGGGAATTGCACGACGACGTTCTTCTTCCTCGTTCACGGCATCGGCGCCTGGGCGCGTCGACTCAGCGCCGATATCCAACAGATCCGCCCCTTCTTCTACCAACCGAACGGCATGGGCCACAGCGGCTTCTGTATCGAAATAGCAGCCTCCGTCGAAGAATGAATCAGGCGTCACATTTACGACGCCCATAATCAACGGCCGGTCGTGAAATTCAATCAACCGATCCTTTGCCTGTCTTGTCAATGTCATCATTAGAAGAGTGTTATCTGGTTTGTTTGGTTTGTTTAGTTCATCTGGTTATCCGGTTTAATCAAATAAACAAGACAAACCAAACAAACCAGATGAACCAGACAAACTGAACTTGCACCAGCGGGCTAAGCCCGCCGCCTATCGTCGTTCAGATATACTGACCGGGACTCCAATGCCCTGAAATGGCGTCCCGGGATCAGCGATGCAGATTTAGGCAGGAACCGCTTGGGATGTGGACTGCAAGAGAATGTTATCGATA
>JANOOS010000224.1:0-14498 GCA_031421455.1 Nitrospira sp. | reverse complement strand
TCTGGAGAGCGCTGTCGCGAACATTCCTGGCGTTGCCGCCTGACTTGCGAAGTCTCTACTTTGACAACTTTGCGGTGTATCCGTCCGGGATGCATGCCGACTTGTTCAGCGATGTCACCAAGGAGCGAATGCAGGAAACCGATCCCTACCGCATCGCGATGCGGTACCTGGACCGTCCGGATGCGGAGGCATTGCTCGATCGGTTGTTGGCTGTGGATCTCAAGAGCTATCTCCACGAACTTCTGATGAAGCAGGATCAAATGAGCATGGCTGCTTCGATCGAGAGCCGCGTCCCATTTCTCGACCACAAACTCGTCGAATTTGCCACGCGCTTGCCGATCGACATGAAGCTTCGAGGAGCCACGACGAAGCACGTTCTTCGTAAGGCTATGACCGGTGTGCTTCCGGAGCAGATTTTGACAAGGAAAAAAATGGGATTCCCTGTGCCGGTCGGAGACTGGTTTCGGGGAGCGTTCCGCTCGGTTGTAGACGAATACGTGCTCAGTGACCGCGTCCGCGCACGCGGTCTGTTCAACCATGAGTTTGTGCGGACGCTTGTTGCGCGGCATGACGCGGGAGAAAACCATACGGAGCGGATTTGGATGCTCCTCAATATCGAGATTTGGCTCAGGCGGTTTCTCGACGGAGAGCAACCATCCCTCGCAGGCCTATCCGGCAAGGGAGGGTTCTAATGCGGATCTTGTGGCTGAAGACGGAACTGCTCCATCCGGTTGACAAGGGTGGGAAGATTCGCACCTATCAGATGCTCAAGGAAATGAAGCGTTACCACCATATTACCTATCTGACGCTCGATGAGACGCCCGGCGATCAGTTCTCCCATGAGCAGGCGTCCGAGTATTGTCATGAACTTATCTGTGTGCCGCATCGAATAGAAGACAAATTTACCGCGAGATTCTACGCCGAACTTGCGCAGAACGTCGTCTCTCCGCTTCCATACTTTATTCAGAAGTACCGATCCTCCGCGATGGCTCGGAGAATCGTGTCTGCTCTGTGTGAAATCAAACCGGATCTGCTGGTCTGTGATTTTCTGCAGCCGAGCGTGAACATGCCGGATCGGATGCCCTGTCCGTCGGTGTTGTTTCAGCACAACGTCGAGGCGATGATCTGGCAACGCCACTACGAAGTGCAGGCCAACCCGTTGAAAAAGGCCTATCTCTACAACCAGTGGCGAAAGACGCATCGGTACGAACGCCACGCTTGCGGACGGTTTGACCGCGTGGTGGCGGTTTCAACGGATGACGGCGAGACCATGAAAACGGAATATGGAATTCCTGAAGTGCCGGATATTCCAACGGGAGTGGACACGGCGTATTTCCAGCGGAGTCCGGCGGTTTCCCCGGATCCCCATCACCTGGTCTTCACCGGGTCAATGGATTGGCTGCCCAATGAAGATGGCATTCTGTATTTCGTCGAGCAGGTACTGCCTCGTGTCAGACAAGTTCTCCCCGATGTCAGACTGACCATCGTGGGGCGCAATCCTTTTCCCCGCCTGGTCGAGTTAAGTCGCCAAGATCCTGCGGTCACGGTTACCGGGCGAGTCGACGACGTGCGGCCATACATGGAGCGCGCCGGCGCCTATATCGTTCCGATTCGCATCGGCGGGGGCACGAGGCTCAAAGTGTATGAAGCCATGGCTATGGAGATGCCCGTCGTCTCGACTCGAGTCGGCGCCGAAGGCCTCCCGGTCCTCGATGGACAACATCTGCTGTTTGCGGATTCTCCGGAAGACTTTGCCTCCGCCGTCATTCGCGTCTTGACGGATGCCCAGCTGGCTCGCGCGTTGGGCGCGCAGGCGGCGGCAACGGTGAGAGAGCGATTCGGTTGGGGCAACGTCGCGACGAAGTTCTCCTTCATTTGTCAGAACGCTCTTCAGGAGTTTGAACAAAAGAAGGGTATGGCAGTGAGCGCACAACGCCGCGACGCCATTGCATAAGCAGTGATCGATCGGGAAGTGATTCAAGGCAGGAGGAACACACATGAAAACGCTCGTCATTTGCCATGATGGTGCTGCATTGGATCAGGAAGGGCTGGCGCGATGGCTGGCGTCGTTTTCAGAACTGGTCGGATTGGTCGTCTTGCGCGAAACAGGCAAGCGGGCGCGCCGCCGCATATCCACGGAAATCAAGCGAGTCGGTCCCCTGCGGTTTCTCGACGTCCTGGCGTTTCGCCTGTACTACCGGCTGTTCCTGGCGAGGCAGGATCGTCGCTGGGAAGAGCAGAAACTTGAAGAATTGCGCGCGATCTATCCGGCGCTGAAAAATGTTCCGGTCTTGATGACGCATTCTCCGAATTCCGAGGAAGCGGAGCGGTTCATAAAGGAACAACGGCCGGACATCATGATCGCCCGGTGCAAGTCGTTGCTGAAAGAAACGATATTTTCGATTCCCACGAAAGGCACGCTCGTAATGCATCCGGGAATCTGTCCTGAATACCGCAATGCGCACGGATGTTTCTGGGCCTTGGCGAACGGCGATCGCAGCAAAGTCGGGATGACGATGCTGCGGATCGACAAGGGTGTGGATACGGGGCCGGTGTTCGGCTATTACCTCTATTCCGGCGACGATAGCCAGGATTCGCATGTTGTGATCCAACACCGCGTCGTCTTGGATAACTTGGAAGCGATCGGGAAAAAGCTGCATGAAATCTTTCTGGGCGAGGCCATCCCAATCGATACGAAAGGCCGGAAATCGTCGACATGGGGACAGCCCTGGTTGACCAAGTACCTGGCATGGAAGTCGAGGGCGAAGCGTGGCTAGGACGCAAGCAGTTTCGCTCATGTATCACGACGTTGTCGATGGGCTGGAGCATCAGCGCAGTGGTTTCCCATCGACAGACGCGGCCATCTACAAATTGGAGCCTGTCGAGTTTGTCGAACATATGAAAGCCATCTCTCTGGCGCTACGGGGAAAGCCGGATAATGCTCTGTCTCTTAACCCGGCGGATCGGCACGTCTCGTTCTTCCTTACGTTCGATGATGGGGGAGTGAGCGCCTATTCTCATGTGGTTGACCAACTCGATCGTCTAGGCTGGGTCGGACATTTTTTTGTCAGCACCGGTTATATGGGCCAGCCGTCTTTTTTGAGCAGAGACCAGATCCGCGAATTGGTTCGCCGGGGTCATGTAGTTGGATCCCATTCGCATACGCATCCGCTGAGGATGGCGAGTTGTTCTCCGGAGGAGTTGCGGACGGAATGGCAAACAAGTGTGGAGATTATTTCCGAGATCATTGGAGCGCCTGTGAGGGTGGCATCGGTTCCCGGAGGATACTATTCACGAAGGGTAGCCGAAGCTGCTTCGCTGGCCGGCATTGAAGTGTTGTTCAATTCGGAGCCGACGACCGCTGTTCAGCGAGTGGACGGCTGCATGGTTCTTGGCAGATACGGAATTCAGCACCAGACCTCCCCGGGTGAGGCGGCATCGCTTGCCACCGGTCAAGGCATCTCACGGATACGGCAAGGTGTTCTATGGAATATTAAGAAATGTTTTAAGCGTATGGGGGGTGGGCACTATCTGACCGTCAGGAAGATCATGATCGACAAGATGAGGGCATCCCGATGCGCTCGTGACCAGTGAGAAACTTGTAATGTTTTGTCAGAGTTCGGCATGCGTGGTATCAATGATTCAGAGGCCGTTTTCTATGGATAAGGAGAGGGTGAGATGAAGATCAGCATTTTCGGCTTAGGTTATGTCGGCTGTGTGTCTGCCGCCTGTTTTGCCGATAAGGGACACGAGGTGGTCGGTGTTGATGTCAACCAGGTAAAGGCTGACATTATCAACCAGGGCCGCTGTCCGATTGTTGAGCCTGGCGTAGAGGGGATCATCGAGAAAGCCGTCAAGGATGATCGGCTGCGCGCCACGACAGACGCCACGGAAGCCGTCCATGCCACGGATATTACACTCATCTGCGTCGGCACACCCGGTCACCACAACGGCAGTCTCGACCTCGCCCATATCAAAGGGGTGTGCAAGCAGATTGGCTCGGCGCTTGAAACGAAGTCGCGGTACCATGTCGTCGTGGTGAGAAGCACGATGCTTCCCGGCACGATTGCCGAAACGGTCATCCCGGCGCTTGAGGTATTTTCCGGCAAGAAAAGCGGGCGCGACTTCGGTGTCGCCATCAATCCGGAGTTCTTGCGAGAGGGTACGTCAATCTACGACTTTAACAATCCACCCTTCACGCTCATAGGGGCGGATGATGAAGAGTCGGCCGAATTGCTGAAGAAGCTCTACTCGCACTTGCCTGCTCCCGTCATTATCGTTCGCGTCAAGGAAGCGGAGATGGTGAAGTACGCATGCAATTGTTTCCATGGATTGAAAGTGGCGTTCGCAAACGAGATCGGGACGATCTGCAAAGCTCTCAGCGTTGACAGCCATCGCGTTATGGAAGTGTTCTGTCAAGACACAAAGCTCAATTTGTCTCCCTACTATCTCAAGCCCGGCTTTGCATTCGGCGGATCATGTCTGCCGAAAGATATCCGCGCCATAACCTATAAGGCGAAGGGGCTTGATGCTGAGGTGCCGATGTTGAACGCGATTCTTGTCAGCAATCGGCAGCACATTGACCGTGCCGTCGACATGGTGCTGCGGACAGGAAAGAAAGAGGTGGCGGTCCTGGGGTTGAGCTTTAAGCCTGGCACCGACGATCTGCGTGAGAGCCCGATGGTTACGATGATTGAAACGTTGATCGGAAAAGGATTGAAGCTCAGCATCTATGACAAGGAAGTCGAACTTGCGAGGATATTCGGGGCCAATAAAGAATATATCGAGCGGGAAATTCCCCACATATCCTCTCTCATGAAGAAAGACTTGTCTGAGGCTGTCGAGAAGGCGCAAGTGATCGTCGTCACGAAAAAGTCTGATGAATTCAAAGATGTGGCGAAGTATGCGACAAACGGTCGAGTGATCATCGACTTAGTTCGGGTTTTCGATCGGGTAGATCTGCCCCCAAATTATCAAGGCCTCTGCTGGTAGCTCTCAAGACGTATCGCTCGCCACTCGCGCGTGACCAGGATGTAATCCGTGGTCACGCGTTGGTCGTTTACCAAAGACGTATTGACCCACTTCACATTTTCAATCGATTCTAGCTTGGAAGCCCCCTCCAATAGGTGGGGGGGTAGCGCCTATGGGGTAGGTACGCTGCAGTTAGTTGCATGTTACATTTTCTGTAGATCGGCCTCCAACATATCCCTGATTGGTATAGCTCAAGCGAGAGCCTGCATCGGTAATGTTAATGGAGACGACGCTTGTGAGCGTTGTCGTGATGACTCTAATGATGCAATAGGCATCAAATCGCCCGTAGCAATTGGAGCCTTCAATAGTGCGGCCTGGAGGGATTTTGCAGGAACAAGTCGCAATCGTTGCTTCTGGCCAAGGGGGGACGACCACATGTTCGTCTTCCCCTTCCGTGGGACAGGTTGCCGAAGGGCATGCCTTGCTCGATACACAAGGTGTCGAAGTGACTCAAGAGCCCAACACGTTAACAGCAACGGTTCTCACCCATGAGACCGATTTCGATGCCATTGGTGGAGAATGGGATGAACTGGTCTCTGCTAGTTGTCAGCAGGGGGTGTTTTTCTTGCGATGGCATTGGAATCGTGTGTGGTGGCGAATGTACGCTCCGCCTCAAAGCGAGTTGTTTTTGATCGCTTGTCGAGACTCGAAAGGCAAACTGGTAGGGCTGGCGCCCCTCTATCGGCATCGCCGGTCATTCAAGGGCTTGGTCAAGGTTCAAGAGATTTGTTTTATCGGGACTGGCACTGAACTGAAAACGAGCGAACATCTCGACATCATCGCCCGCAGCGGATATCAGCACCATGTCGGACAAGTGGTTGCTGCCTGTATTCAGCAGCAAACAGGGTGGCAGCGTGTCTGGCTGTGGGGGATTCATGCAAGTTCACCTGTGCTGCCTCATTTCACGAAGGCGCTTGGTGATGCCGCTACGACACGCTCCTGTGACCGGCTTCCTTACGTGGCGACTCGCACGGACTGGGCAACCGTCAAACTGGGTTTCGGGTCTAACTTACGGACAAACATCGATCGATATATCAGGCGGATTCAGAAAGATTATAAGTGCCAATTCTATCGTGTTCGCACCATGGAGCAACTGGACGAATTCATGGACGCTTTCGTCCAGTTGCACCAGGAGCGGTGGCAATCCAAAGGCGAACTCGGGTCATTTGCGTACCCTAACTTCAAAGAATTTATGCAGGAGACTGTGCGCGACTCCTTCCGCTCTGACAGAGCCAGGCTTTGGATGCTCTTCCTGGACGGGCAGTGTGTTGCGGCACTACAGGCGTTTGTAGACCGCGGCGTGGCGCACTATTTTCAAGGAGGATTCAAAAGCGGATACGAAAAACATCACCTTGGGAGTGTGATGCTTGCGCTTGCTCTGCAAGATTGCGTGCAGGCCGATGACGTGGACGAGTTTGATTATATGGGTGGTGGCAGCACGTACAAAGATCATTGGACAAAAACAAGTCATGAGTCAATTGAGTTGGAAGTACTCCGGACCGGATTCCGCCCAAAGCTGTATGCGGCAGTCAGATATATCGAGCCAGGCGTTGCGAGCATCTATAGGCGAGTTATTCCACAGATAGTCAGGGAGAAAATACGAAAGTCTCTTGGAGCCGTGTAGTTCATGTCCACGAAGTCCCATACTGTGGTGGGAGACCAAATGGGTTGTCATGTACAAAGCCTGGATCAGGATGCAGCCTCACGCCCTGGATCACTGATCAGCAGAATGTATCGCTATGTTCTGAGAGGCGGGGAAGGCGGAGGTGTCCAGAGGTCAAGGCAGGGCCGCACTTTTGAACTTGCCTACGTGATCCTCGTGAGCGACGAAGTTCATAACTATATGAGCAAGTTGGAAATAGATCTCATGAAACAGTACGGTGCGCACGAAGGGCTCAATGCGCCACCCCACATCACGCTCAAACTGGGGTTCCATGTGACAGATATCGAGCCCTTTGAGCGGTATTTTGACGAGCTCGTAAATAAAGTCGAGCCTTTTGAGATATGCGTGAAGAATTTCGGGTTTTTCGATGAGGCGGGGATCATCTACATGGACGTCGTCCATACTCCAGAACTCGATAGTCTGAGGCGGCGAATTGTTAACGACCTTTCAATGCAGCATGGCATCAAGCCCAATGCTCTGGAAGGTGACCAATACCATTTCCATGCCACATTGGCGTACTTGTCGAAGAATGATTTCTCGCGAGCACGACGAGAATTTGAACATGTAAAGATCGAACGCCGGTTTGTGATGAACACTTTGGGATTGATTTGTCATACAGGGGATGGATGGATCACCTACAAGCGAGCACGATTACCGCAAGTCCAGGTCTAGTCTTCCGGCAGGGGGTGAACCCTGCATAACGGCATATGACATTCCCTCGCGATCGATAATGTTCGGTCCTTGGGTTGGAAGCGTCTTCGGGTATGAGTAGCGCGAAGGGATAGAAACTTCTATGGACTCGCAAGGCGATTACAGTCTTCAAGCTTTGGGAAAGCTGCAGTTCCGGCGGCAGTTTTTCTTGGGGCCTGAATTTATCAAAGATTTTCCCGCTTGGACCAGAATACAGGTCGGGACTGAACATCGTCTCACCGTTCATCCCGATCTGGAGTTCTATCAGGCGACGAACAAGAACAAGTCGATAACCTTGCTGGGTTTTATTCTAGATCCGAATAATCCTGAAGCCAGCACTGCCGACATCCTAGAGGCCCTGATACGTAAATTCGACCGGTGCGATGATTTTTGGAAGTACACCACCGAGTTCGGCGGCCGATGGATCCTCATCGTAAACGATGGCCAGGACGTTATCCTATTTCAGGATGCCGCGGGCTTACGAAGCCTGTACTACTCGCAACCCTCCTCGTTGAAGCAGACGTACTGCGCCTCTCAGCCAGGCCTGATCGCGAAGACGTTGAATCTGACCATGGACGAGGAAGCATTGGGGTATATCAATTCGCGTGAGCCCTACGATTATGAAGTGTATTGGCTGCCGGGCGACGCGACAATGTATGCAGACATCAAGGCGTTGCTCCCGAACCATTATGTGAATCTGCGCACCGGGCAATCGCAGCGATTTTGGCCTGACGCGGATGTGAAAGGCCTGTCCCGTCAAGAAGCGGTGGCGGAGAGTTCCCGGTTGTTGCACGGATTGATGCTGAGCGCCAGGCGGAGGTTCAATCTGGCCCTGTCGCTCACCGCCGGATGGGATAGCCGGATGATGCTGGCCCTCAGCAGAGACATGGTTCACGATCTGTATTGCTTTACCTTGACCTATCCGCACACCGAGAACACGAGAGATGTGACGATTCCTGCTGCACTGCTCAAGAAGCTTGGACTGAAGCATTCCCTCATACAGTATCCCAAGCAGGTGAATGCCGAATACAAGAATGTCTACCAAACAAGCATCGACGCCGCAACTACAGCCTATTGCGCCGACGCGCAAGCCATGCATGACTGCTATCCGCAAAGCCGGGTCTGCATCACGGGCGATGTCGCCGAAATTTTCAAGTGCTACTATCGTCTTGCAAAAGCCAAGGAGACCGACGTCTCCGCTGACGATTTGGCGCAGCTTTGCGGAATTGGAACCCACCCCTTTCTCATCAAAGCTTTCGAGAAGTGGTTGTCAACCGCTGAATCGCACAATGTTCATTTGCTGGATCTGTTCTGCTGGGAGCAGATAGCGGGAAGGAAACAGGCGCTGATTCGGGCGCAGTACGACGTTGCGCACGAGTCCTTTTCTCCGTTCAATTGCAGAAGTCTTCTCATCACGATGCTCTCCGCAGATGAGGATTATAGGCAGCCGCCGGAATACAAGTTTCTCACGGAGCTGATGAAGCAGGTTTGGCCGGAAGTCTTGAGCGTGCCGATAAATCCTCCGGAAAAGATACGCATGAAAAACCTTCTCATCCCCATGCTCCAAAAGCTGCATGTGTATGAATTAGTTCCCGACTCCGCAAAGAGTCTGGGTAGACGCATATTGAAGTGACCGGCCTCTCTCTGAGGCGTGGTCCATTCGGTGTGAAGTAAGGAGTTTTCTTGATCAGCTTCATGAAGCGACAACTGTATCCTGTTTTCTCGAAGTTCTTTTCACATGCCACCCTGGTGGAGGGGCGGTTGAAGGGGACCGAACATTCTTTCAGATGCCTCTTTGTCGACAATTCAAGTTTTGCCGACAGCGTAATGGCGCGCATGTATGAAACACCACCGGTTGTTCTTCAACGGCGGCGTATCTGGATTCCCGCGTTGAAAAAAATGATTAATGGGAAGGCAGGCAACATTGATCTTTGCGTGGCTGTGCTTCCGACAGCCTATGAGTCGACTTTTCAGGGGTTGTACGATTACAAATGCACGGAAGCTGTTCGGCAGGTTATCGATACGTCAGGCTCATGGGAAGATATTAAAAGTGGATTTTCCGCGACAAAGCGTAAGAAGACCAACCGATTTTCAGAGAGATATGGCCTCGGGTCTCGGGTGTCCGAAGACTTGAAAGAATTCGATTTTTTCTACCACCGCATGTTCGTGCCTCATATCAAGAAGCGGTTCGGAGAGCTGTCGGTCATCGACTCCTATGACGACATGAAGGAGTTCTTCCTGAAAGGGCGGCTGTTGTTTATTACCAAGGACGGTGAGGCTGTTGCGGGAGCGCTGTCCCACGTGGAGGATGGGACCCTGGTCTTTCGCCGAACCGGCGTACTGGATGGGGACGAAACGCACATTGAGGGCGGCGTCCAGCTCGCTTTGTATTATTTTCAAATAAAATACGCCAATGAGCACAACCTCCGCGCAGTCGACAGCATGCTGAGCGCCCCATTTCTCAATGACGGTGTTTATAAAAATAAGAGAGAATGGGGGGCGACCGTGCTCCCCGATAACGAGTCTCGCACGTGGGTCTATTTCTTTCATGCCGCCCCTTCCGAAAAGGTCGCGCACTTTTTTGAGATCAACCCCACCATTGTCCATTCTGACAAAGGCTTGAAGGGGGTCATCGGAATTTCCGGCGCAATGGATATTCCAATTGCGGCGATCAATGACATCACTCATCGATATCAGGCCAGGGGTCTTGAAGGATTTACCGTTGTGACAGGCACCGGGGCAGTGATCGTTTCATAGGCAGGCGCCGAAAAATTGTGACGAGACGCGCTGTCTCGTTAAGGGAGGAACCATGTTGATTCAGAATGCCTTACGTTGGGGATTACGCACGGCAAGGTCTGTTAAGGCAAAGGCTATGTCGAGCAAAAGTCTCTCCAGCCTGTTCTATGATTTTGATAATGTCGGGGAGTTCAGCAACTTATTCGAGCATGAGAAGATGCTGGCAGACTCTGTCCGCGTCGATACCTATGCGACGGCAATCAGCCGGCATATCAAGCCAGGCGATGTCGTCATCGATCTTGGAACAGGCACGGGAATATTGGCCATCCTTGCCGCTCGCCAGGGAGCGAAAGTCTATGCCATCGATCACTCGGAATTTATCCATGTCGCGGAGCAGATCGCCAAGCATAACGGCATCAATAATATCCAGTTTCTGAAAATGAACAGCCGGGATTTCGTCTGTCCGGAAAAGGCTGACTACATTCTCCATGAACAGATTGGCGACGATCTGTTCGATGAGAACATGATCGTCAACCTGCTGGACTTAAAACAGCGTGCGTTGAAGGACAACGGCGCAATCTTCCCGGGGCGCTTCGAGTTGTTCCTGGAACCGGTGGCCTTGAAGAATGATTACCGTGTTCCCTTCATTTGGGAGACGCCGGTGCATGGGATCGACTATGGATTTCTGCGCAACCACCCGGACGTAGAAAAATATAAACGGGCAAATTATGCGAGCCGTTATATCGACGAGTCTGCTTTTGATTACTTCTTGTCAGAGCCTGAACCTATCCTTTCAGTCGACTTGAACAAGCTGAGTGGAACAGATTCGATCGCAACCAGGTTCTCTGCCTCTCGGTTGGTTACCCATGCGGGTAGAATGGAGGGACTCTATCTGTATTTCCGGGTGGTCTTTGATGGTGAATCCCACTTTGATACTGCCCCCGATCACACGCATACCAGTTGGGGCAACCGGATGTTGCGATGCCCTTATCACGACTATGCGGAAGGGGATATCATTTCATTTCAAGCGGAAATGGGCGATATTCGTTTCGCCGACACGTGGTCCTGCACCTTTAATCCCCAATTGGGTGGGACATTCAACAGGAGGTTCAGGCGACCGGCTCCATTGGCCACACCAGAATTTCGCACCCCCAATCGCCGGTTCCGCAGCCTCAATTCAACATCTTGACAGTTTCCAACCGTAAAGAGGATAAGATATGACCTTCGATGCGGCAACATTCCCTGAATAAATCTGACCTATGAGCCCACCGGAAAGTTCCTATCTCGACCTCGTCCGACGGCGGTGTGCCGCGCATGCCATGACATGGTGGGATTCGGTGTTGGACACCGAGGCCGCTTCAGCGTCGAGGAGCGAGTTATCCAAGGCCTATAGTAAGGCAGTGCGTACACTCGGTAGTGACAGGCTGGAGTTCGCGCAACAGGAAATTGACAGTGAGAACGCTGCCAGGTTCCTGGCTTTTCAGGAGCGTCCCCTTCATGAATTCGGGCGAGCTGCGCTCCTCTTGTTTGCGTTGGAACTGCTGCCAGCGGACGAGCATGTCGAGTTTGTCGACAACCTCTTTATGTATGGTGATAGCAGGGAGCAGGAAGCGCTCCTGCGCGCCCTCTCGATCCTGCCGGACCAAGGCCGTTTTCTCCTCACGGCGGTGGAGGCCTGCCGGGCGAACGTGCAGACGGTCTTTGAAGCGATCGCCTGCGAAAACTCCTATCCAGGTTGCTATTTCCCGGAATCGAACTTCAACCAAATGGTGTTGAAGGCTATCTATACCGGTGTATCTCTTCGGCGTATTCTGGGCCTGCCCGATCGAATCACACCGACACTCAAGGGTATGGCCAGTGACCATATCAAGGAGCGGACCGCCGCCGGCCGTCCGGTGCACGAGGACATTGCATTGATCATGAATCCATAACCAAGGATAGCGTGAGATGAGGCTTTTCGATCCGCATATTCACATGACCTCCCGCACTACCGATGACTATGCCGCAATGGCGGCGGCCGGTATTGCGGCGATTGTGGAGCCTGCATTCTGGGTGGGTCAACCTCGCACGCATGTCGAGACATTTGAAGATTATTTTCTGTCCTTGTTGGGATGGGAGAGGTTTCGGGCGAGCCAATTCGGGATCCGCCATTTCTGTACCCTGGCGTTGAACCCGAAGGAAGCGAATAACCCAAGAATAGCCCAGGGCGTGATCGATCTGTTGCCGCGTTATCTGGAGAAAGACGGCGTCGTAGCGGTCGGCGAAATCGGTTTTGATGACCAGACCGAGGCCGAAGCCAAGTATTTCTCCTCCCAGATTGAACTCGCGAAGGAGTTTCATTTGCCGGTGTTGATTCATACACCGCACCGGGATAAGAAACGCGGCACGGAACGGACGCTGGCTCTCGTGCGCGAATCGGGTATCAGGCCTGAGCTGGTCCTGATCGATCATAATACTGAAGAGACGCTTCCGCTGGTTCTACCCAGCGGCTGCTGGGCCGGCCACTCGATCTATCCCAAAACCAAGATGGATGAGCAACGGATGGTCCAACTCGTGAAGCAGTACGGTGGAGAACGGATGGTCATCAACAGTGCGGCAGACTGGGGCGTGAGCGATCCCTTAAAAGTCCCCCAGACGGTGCAGGCGATGGTCGAGGCGGGCATACCTCACAGCACGATCACTCGAATCGCGTGGGACAATCCCGTGAACTTCTTCCGCCAATCCGGCCGCCTCGATCTCAATGTCTCGGAGGCCCGGCCGTTCGTCGATCAGCGTCAACTTTGGGAAGGCAATTCAGTCCTTCGTGGTCAGTCCCCCGTCGTAGACACCTCTTGCGATTCTTATGAACCGCGTTCTCGTTCTTAACGTTGCCGGCCTCACACTCGACTTGCTCAGCCGGGATGCGCCGCATCTGACGGCACTGGCCCGGCAAGGCGGTGTGCGACCGCTGACCACGGTTATGCCCGCCGTCACCTGTTCTGTTCAGTCCACGTTTACAACCGGACTTTTGCCGTGTGCGCACGGCATCGTGGCCAACGGGTGGTATTTCCGCGAGCTGGCAGAGGTGTTTTTCTGGAGACAATCCAACCTGCTCGTCGAGGGCGAGAAGATCTGGGACACTGCGAAAAAACTGGATCCTCAGTTCACCTGCGCGAAACTCTTCTGGTGGCACAACATGCATTCCTCTGCAGATTATACGGTTACGCCAAGACCGATGTATCTGGCCGACGGGAGGAAGCTGCCTGATATCTACACGCAGCCGTCCGGGCTCCGTGAGGAACTGAATCAGCGGCTCGGAGAATTTCCCCTGTTTCGCTTCTGGGGGCCGGGAGCCGACATCGTATCGAGTCAGTGGATCAAGGACTCTGCGCGGTATGTCTATGACCGGCACAAGCCTACGCTCACCCTGGTCTATCTGCCGCACCTCGATTACAACCTGCAGCGCCTCGGCCCCAACCATCCTGCGATCAGGGATGATGTACGCCGGATCGATGCCGTCTGCGGCGAACTCATTGAGCATGTGCAGAAGGATGGCACGCATGTCATCGTGCTTTCCGAGTATGGGGTCACCGAGGTGAGCGGCCCGGTGCACATCAATCGCGTGTTGCGCGAAGCCGGCTACCTGACGGTGCGCGAAGAACTCGGCCGGGAGCTGCTAAACGCGGGGGCATCCGAAGCTTTTGCTGTGGCCGACCACCAGATTGCCCATGTGTATGTAAAGTCGCCCGGCAGGATTTCCGAAATCAAACGTCTGCTCGAAGGTGTGCCGGGTGTCGAACTGGTGCTCGACGCAGATGGCAAACGGCGGCATAGCCTGGACCATCCACGTTCAGGCGAACTGGCCGTGCTCTCGCAGGCAGATAGGTGGTTCACCTACTACTACTGGCTTGACGACGATCGAGCGCCGGACTTTGCGCGCACCGTGGACATCCATCGGAAACCCGGCTACGACCCGGTCGAGCTGTTCATCGATCCGATGTTACGTTTGCCAAAATTCCGCATTGCCAGGCGTCTGCTGCAAAAGAAGCTGGGGTTCCGTATGCTCATGGATGTGATCGGATTGGATGCCACACAACCCAAAGGGTCGCATGGGCGTATGACGGACAAGGCGGAACAAGGCCCCTTGTTTATTACCTCGAACGCGGATTGGCTGCCGCCAGGCTCGGTGGCCGCGACGGACGTCAAGACGCTGATTTTGCGCCATGTGTTCGGAGATCAGGTTCCAGGAACAAACCGGTGAGCCAGGCGAGTGAGAAAGGCCCCACCGGCGACCATGACCGCGAGCTGGGGATCACCGGCCAACGCGATCAGTAACGCGTCGAGAAGGGCGATCCCGGCAATCAGTGCCGAAACTCCCTCCCGAATAGCCGTCTGAGTT
>JANOOS010000223.1:0-4731 GCA_031421455.1 Nitrospira sp. | reverse complement strand
CAATGCTGTTCCCAATGGATGGCCGTCGGCTTCCGTCGACGGAACCGGTTCTATCGGATCGTCGGTATTGGAGAATGGGGGGAGCTGCTCATCTGATAGATTCTGTGCCACATCTTTAAGAAGGGCGGAAAAGGTTCCGCTTTGAGCGGATTGCAGAGGCAGAGTCTTCTCGCTCACTGCGCTTGAGCCCGTAGAAACAGCAGAACAATCTGCAGGGGAAATAAGAAGTCCAATATCCATAGTGCCGATCAACCCCTTCGCCCTGTGCGCGGAAAATCTGAGTGCTGTGGCTAAGCATTTTCAAGCTCTGTGCCATCTCGAGAATCACCGGATATGTCATTTGGCGTGGAGTTAGAACAGGGATCGAGCGCTGACGGAAGGATAATGGGGAAGAAGATGCAGGGTGCGCAGGCAAATATTTCCGTGTTGGAGGATTGATGCAGCGAGAGACAGGCTGCAGATGCACGACCGCAGGCCAGAGGCTGACCCTCGTTTCACGTTTCACGCCTTACGTTTCACGGTTCCAGCTAAGGGGCGGCGAGAAGTTCTTCCGTCAACTTCGCAGCACGTTCGACTTTTACCTGTGCCAGAATCGCCCCGGCCGATTTCGTCTTGACCAAACGAAGAATCTCCAGCGCTTTCCGGTCTGCCATTCGCTCGATTCGCGCAGCCGCCTCCTCGGCAGGCATACTTTCATACATTTTTGCCAGCTGCGCTAGCTGTTGCGCGCGAATGTCGACTGGTCGTTTGCCCTCTGAAGCTTGTTGAACCAAGACCGCCTTCTCCTGCTC
Organism: Nitrospira sp.; assembly: GCA_031421455.1. Classification (GTDB taxonomy): domain Bacteria; phylum Nitrospirota; class Nitrospiria; order Nitrospirales; family Nitrospiraceae; genus Palsa-1315. The sequence continues at coordinate 3,940 of JANOOS010000223.1, read as the reverse complement.
AAGGCGGCGTTTCTCTACCGCCTCGACTTTGCTCAATATCTGCTCAACTTCAGCTTTGAGAATCGCTAACTGCCCCTCTGCCGTCCGAACAGCTTTCTCGCGACGATCCAAATCCTGCTTCCGCTGCTGAAACATAGCAACCATTTCCTCCGGTACAACGAGCGCTGGTCCTTGTAGCAGCGCTATATCCGACTCGGTTATTTCGTCTCCAGATTTTCCCATTGGTTCTGCCGGATCTGCCGATACCGGCTTTTTCGGCTCCACCCCCTGTTCGGCCGAAGCCTGGACGAGCTGGACCATCGTCCAGACCATCGCGATGATGACGGCAATCCCGACTCCGACTGCCCAGAGCCGACTGATCCATCCAGGATGCTTAAACTGGTTTGTCTGGTTCATTTGGTTCATTTGGTTGATCTGGTTTGTTTTAATTATTTGGTTCATCTGGTTAGTTCGTTCAACCAAACAAACGAGACAAACCAAATAAACCAAATAACGATCTTCTTGGCGCTAATGTGATCAGAGCGCACTCATACGACGCGCCGCCTCATCCATTTCCATTTGATCGATTCTGTCTTGCACAAGCTGACGTTGTTGGCGCATACGTTCAGCCAGCCGATCGACGGTACGACGATCTTGCATCGCTTCGCGCAATTCATTCTGCTTCTGACTCCAGGCCTCACTGAGACGCGCTTCCTCCTGCCGGGCTTGCGCCAATAATGATGTCCCGGCCTGAAAACGGGATTGCCACACGAGAAACTCATCCAGCGCGACTACTCCACCGGCCTTGGCCAGATATGCGTCTGTCGTAAGTTTCATATGCTCATCAAGCAGACGAGCGCGCGCTTCTGCCTCATGGAGCTCCTGGCGCAGCTGGAAGAGGTCCATCCGCGCGACCTCTTCCAATTGGGCTCGATAACGTCTCAACACATCGAGTTTCATGCTGTCGCCTTCACCAGGGTGAGTAACTCTTGGATCGAGGCGTCGATCGAGACGGATTGCTCGATATCCTGACGAAGAAAGGCGTTGATGCCATCCTGAGCCCCCACGGCTTTGTCGAGATCGCGGTTCGTGCCGGCCTTATAGGCCCCCAGCAGGATGAGATCCTCAGATTGCTGATACCTTGCCTGAAGTTCGATCATGGACCGGACTGCCGTATAGTGATCGCGCCCCACAATGTCTTTCATCACTCGACTCGTACTGTTCAAGATGTCGATCGCCGGGAAATGGTTGCGCGCGGCCAACTGCCTTGAGAGCACGATGTGGCCGTCCAGAATCGACCGGACCGTTTCTGCAATGGGATCGGAGAGTTCATCGCTCTCCATAAGAACCGTATAGAGCCCGGTGATCGCGCCGGAACCGGAACCGGTCCCAACCCGTTCCAGAAGCTTGGGCAACATCGTAAAAACGGAGGGAGTATACCCTTTCGTGGTCGGAGGCTCCCCGATGGCAAGCCCGACTTCGCGTTGGCTATGGGCCAGGCGAGTGAGAGAATCCATCATCAAGAGAACCTGCTTGCCGCAGTCGCGGAAATACTCCGCAATCGACGTCGCAATCGACGCGCCTCGTAATCGCACGAGCGGTGGTTGGTCTGATGTCGCGACAATCACCACCGAGCGACTGAGCGCTTCAGGGGTCAAATCTCGCTCCAGAAATTCGTTGACTTCCCGCCCCCGTTCGCCGATGAAGGCAATGACATTCACGTCGGCTTTCGTGTAACGGCTGATCATGCCAAGCAACACGCTCTTGCCGACACCGGAACTGGCAAAGATGCCGACCTTCTGACCGCGGCCACACGTCAGACAGGCGTTGATCGCCCGGATACCCAGATCGAGAGGTTCTGCGATGCGCGTTCTCTTCAAAGGATTAATCGGCGCGGCATGCAACGGATAGCGTTGTTCGGTCATGAGGGGACCGCGGCCATCTAATGGTTCCCCAAGCCCGTTGAGCACACGGCCAAGCAGTTGTGGGCCGACCGGAACCGAGGCACAGTGCCCTTTCATCAGGAGCCGGCTGCCTGGCCCAATCCCGCGCATCTCACCAAGCGGCATCAGCAACACGCGATCGCCGCGAAATCCCACTACCTCCGCCTGCACGATTCCCTCTCCATCTTCGCGCGTGACGTCGCACAGTTCCCCGACCGATGTCATGGGACCATAGCCTTCGATCACAATCCCAACGGCCTGCGCCACACGACCCGAGACCGCAAGGGGGTCTGTTTGTTCAATGAGATCGACGAGATTCACGATGTCCTCGCTTCTGTAGGGCCTCTCCGAGCCGCAGTAACTGCTGGTCCAGTGAGGCATCAACCAGTCGATTCGTGGATTGTACGACACAGCTTCCGCGAGAGAGAGACGAATCGCCCTCGACATGCAATGAAAAACCAGGAGGACGATCGCGGCACAACTCCGCGCGAGCCGCCTCCAGGACAGGAGCGTCTGACGGATGCGTTCGCACCGTGACGACCCCTGCCTCCCGAACCGTCGCCAAGGCCGACTTCATCAATGCGGTCACAGCATCCTGACGTTCGATCATCGTGTCGCGCAGGATGCGCGTCGCCAGGCTGAACGCCAAGGCCGTCACGTCATCTTCAACGGTCTGATGCAGCGATGCCCGCGTGTCATCGAGGCGCCGAACTGCGCCGGCTAAGAGCATCTGCTCCTGTTGTCTGACTGCCGCGACTCGCGCGTCTGCTCGTCGCTCACCCTCAACAATGCCTTGATCGTAGTCCGAGAGACTCTGATCGCCGACAAACCGATCGCCGGTGTCGAAATCGGTCAGTGCCAGACTGCGGCAGCGAACCCCGGAGGCCCGAATCACCGCCTGCTTGAGGACCGTATTCTCCGAACGCAGGTGATACAGATCGAGGAGGCGATTCACGGTCAGCTGTAGCGCTTCGACTTCGAACGGTTTCATCAGAAACTCCGCCGCTCCAGCCTTCATCGCCTGAACCGCGAGATCCACGGTGCCATATCCGGTCATCACCAGCCCCATCAGGCGGTGGTCGAGCTCAGAGGCCTGCTGGAGCAGCGCGATGCCGTCTTGGTCTGGCAATTTGACGTCGGTGATCAAGAGCGAGACGGGAGACTCTTTCAATGCCGCATAGGCTTCCCGTGCGGACCCGACCGCGCGCACACGATGCCCGGCCGATTGCAACAGCTTCACCAATAGTTCCCTGATCGCCTCCTCATCGTCGACGACTAAGATCGAACTATTTCGTTGCCTGCTGGGGCCGGCGTATGGCAGGGCGACTGCCGACTGTCCGTTCACAGCCTGTTCCATTTACAGCATTGCCTCCGCTCCACCGGCTCCGGCGATGACGATGCGCCCTTCTTCTTCAAGTTTCCGGCAGACTTTGAGTATATTCTGCTGCGCCTTCTCGACATCCGCCACCTTCATCGGGCCCCTTGCCTCCATATCGTCTTTCAACATCTCCGAAGCCCGGCTCGACATATTTTTCAGGAACTTCTCCTTGGTTTCCGGGCTCGCGCCGCGCAACGCCACAGGAAGATCTTCCTTGCTGACCTCTTTCATGAGCTCTTGCATGCCACGGTCATCGAGCTTAATCAGATCGTCGAAGACGAACATCAGCCCTCGGATCGTATCGGCCAATTGCTGATCGCGCTCGGCGATTTTCGACATAATGCTCCCCTCCGTCGCTTTGTCGAGGGTTGTCAGAATATTTGCGGCCGCCTCAGCGCCTCCAACGCTCGTTGCGCGAGTGCCCGTATTCGCAACGAGTGAACTCTGCAACGCGTCGCTGAGTTCCTCCAGCACGCTCGGCTGCAAGTCCTCCATCGTCGCGAGGCGCAAGGCGACATCCGCTCGAAGGGCCTCAGGTAAGTCGACCATGACGACGCCGGCTTGGTCCGGATCCATGTGCGCCAGGATCACGGAGATTGTCTGGGGATGCTCGGTCTTGATCATTTGTGAAACGGCCTTA
>JANOOS010000222.1:0-6668 GCA_031421455.1 Nitrospira sp. | reverse complement strand
TTGATCAGGGCCTGCCGTTCGAACGGCGCGGCAAGCCCCGTTGGACTGTAGTAGCGGCAGACCTCCTCGAATTCATTGGCCAGCGCACCCTTGGCTCCATGCGGCCGCAGTCGGACATCGATGCGGAAGATGCCCTCTTGTTTGGCTTCGATCCACCCCAGGAGCTCCTGCGCCAGGCGTTCGAAGTATTCGCTGTTCTCAATCCCCTGCTTACCGCTTGTTTTGCCCGATCCACCGTAGACGAACAGAACCTCGATGTCCGAGGCGTAGCCGAGCTCTCGCCCTCCGAATTTTCCCAATCCCAGGACAGCAAAGGCACAGGGTTTTCCGTTGGCAAGCCGTGGGCGCCCGTACGATTTTTCCAGCTTCGCGCTACAATCTGCGATGCTTCGTTCCATGATGACCTCCGCCAGTTCCGAGAGCGCCAGCGAAAAGTCCGGGAAATTGCTCGAGGGCTCGACGATGTGTTTGATGTCGATCCGGAACATCTCACGGTCTTTGAACCGGTTCAACGCTTCTTTTCTCGCCTCATCTGTTTTGGCGCGCGTGACCACACGATCGAGTTCCTTCCGGAGGGCTGCCTGCGGCCTGATCAGGGGCGCATCCTGGTAATCCGTGAGCAGCGGAAGGAGGTTATCGTGCTGGCGTCGGAGGAAATCCTCCCACAAGAAGTCGCTGGCTCCGAGCAGTCGCGCGAGCAGTGGAAACGTCTTTTTATCGCTGACGAAGTCGAGGGCCTGGCTCTTGCCGGACTTACCCTGGTCTTTTACGATGAGATCCAGGAACTGGTCGAACGATGCCAGAGCCTTGGCCGGATCGGAAGCCCAGGTCAAGGCATGTGTGAATTGTTTGATGAGCACGGCGGTCAGCCGGAGTTGCTGCTGATCGGCGGGGTCGAGCAGCTTCTGCCCATCGCGATTCCTGACAAAGAAACGATCGTGCAGCTTGGTGCCGTCGCATTCGATCTGGGCCTTGGTAATGTAGATGTTGCGCATGGCGAGGGCATTTGCCAGCGCATAGAGGAAGGCCGGAGTATCGTCCGATCGGATGTCCATGATCGTGTCTGTCGACGATTGGCTATTGTCGAAGGTGATCTGCACCGTATCGAGCAGGCCGGTGAAGGCGCTCCGTTGCTTGTCCAATCGTTCGACGAGCCGGCGATTGACATATTGGCGTGCATCTTCGAACCGACCGGCATCCAGCAGTTGAATGATCTCGATGACGGTCTGCCGGAGGGCATTGTGTTGCGGCGCGGGGAAACCTGTGCGGTCTATGGGATGCACCAGAAAAACATCGACGATTTTCTTGCGGCTGAGGCCGGGCCTGCCTTTAGGCCGGTCAGCTCTTGAGAGGGCTTCTCTGCGAGGCGATGGAGAGGGCGTGGCTCCCCTAAAGGTATAGATCCGCCCCTCTTCGATATTGAGTCCGAAGGCCGAGAGCGCGCCGCAGATGGCGGCGAATTCCGAGAAGTAATCGTAGGCGACAATACTGATTTCCCATCGGCCTGCTCGTTTATCGAGCACCGATAGTTCGCAGGGGTGGTCTGGCGCGAGATTGCTGGCAAGCTGAATATGGTGCGCGATGGTGTCCGGTTTGAATCGTTCGAAGTACTCGGGGTCCATCCGTGAGACGAAGTCCCTGCATACCTCATCCGCGACGTCTGGACAGAGGGAGGCCAGGGCTTTGATGATCGATTCGCGTGGTCCAGGCCCAACCATCATGGCACGGAGTATAGCCGAAGTGGGATTCATTGTGCGAGCGCCAAGGTATGAGTATAATGCCCGCCTATGACTACGCGCTCCAAGAAGCCGCGGCCACGTTATTGTGCCGCTCCCACGCTCGAGTGGGCTGCTCGTCCGGATCCGACCCCAATTCTATTAGCGTCCGGGCTGGAATCGGCCCAGGTTGAAGCAATTCTTCAATGTTACGGACTTCAGCGCATTAAGGATGCCGATGCAAACTTACAATCGATGGCGGGCGATCCATACCAGCGGCGTCAGTTGGCAGGCATTCTACCTTCGTTGCTTGAAGCCATTGGGAAGACCGCCGATCCGGATCTGGCCTTGAACCAATGGGAACGGTGGCTCGCGAGTGGAGTCAGCCGGTCGGCCGTGTTGGAATACCTGCGTGGCGCTCCCCGCATGGTGAATCTGGTCTGTACGATATTCGGAAACAGTAACTCGCTCGCCTCCACCCTCGTCCGCGATCCGCTGCTGCTGTACTGGCTGGCCCAACAAAATGTACTGTCCGCCGCGCCGACCAAGGTTGGGATGGAGCGTACGGTCCGGCAAAATCTGGAGACGGTCGATGCCGCGGAACTCAAGTTGGACGCACTCAGACGATTCCGCCGTCGAGAGATGCTGCGCATCGGCGTACGCGATCTCCTCCGGTTAGCCGATGTGGTGGAAACGACCGCTTCCCTCTCAGACCTGGCCTCGGTCCTCATCGATGCCGCCTATCGCATCGTGGATGCCGGTCTACGATCCCAGTACGGCATTCCCATGCATCGAAATCGCCAGGGCCGGTGGGTGGAGACCGGCTTCACGGTTATCGGGATGGGGAAGCTGGGAGGACATGAGCTCAATTACAGCTCCGATGTAGACGTGCTCTATATCTGTGAGTCCCATGAGGGAGAAACCAAGACGGTTGCGCTCAGAGGCGTGAAGGCAAAAAGCTCTGCACAGCGAGGGCTGTCCAATGAAGAATACTTTGAAATTCTCGCGCGGGAGCTGACGAAGGCGCTGACCGAACAGACCCATGAGGGGTATCTCTATCGTGTAGATCTCCGTTTGCGGGCAGAAGGTTCGGTGGGGCAGCTCACTCGCTCGCTCGACGAGTACGATAAGTACTATCGGACGAGAGGGCAAGTGTGGGAACGGTTGGCCTTGCTGAAGGCCTGGCCCATCGCCGGGTCGCAGGAGGTCGGGAGATTGTTCGTCAAGCGGGTGCGGCCCTTTGTGCTAGTGTCCCCATCGGAACGTTCGGATGTTGAACGGGGGCTCGCGATCGTCGAGGAGGTCCGATCGGTCAAGGAACGAATCGACGCGAAGATGGCGGAACGAGGGCAGGAGCAGCGTAACGTGAAGCTGGGAGGCGGAGGCATCCGCGAGATCGAGTTTTTCGTCCAAACGATTCAAGTGCTTGCCGGTCGTCGATTGCCAGGAGTCTTGGATCGAGGGACCATCGGATCGTTAGCGCGACTTCACAAGGCCGGCATCCTTTCAGCGAAACAACAGAGCGGCCTGACCTGCGCCTATCAGTTTCTCCGAGACGTCGAGCACAAGCTGCAGATGGTGCATGATATGCAAACACACGCGCTGCCGGATCGGCAGGATAAACTTGAACGTTGCGCGATCCGCATGGGCTACACGGGGACGAGTCGATCTGCCGCCCTCATGCAATTTCAAGCCGACCATACCGGCCATAGGACCGTCGTGCACGACATCTTCCAGTCGTTCTTCGACACACCAACAACCTCCAAGTTGTTCAAAGCTACGTTGAGAGCCATCAGAAAGCGTAACAGGTGAAGAAGTTCTGAGTTTTGGGTTCTGAGTTCTGAGTTGTCCAGAGCTAACTCCGCGCTCAGAATTTCCCAGTGACCCAGAGCTTCGTGTTGCGCCCGTCGAGCACATCGTGCTTGCCTTGCATACAGTTTCCGAACGATGCTTCACACGCAATAGCCGTGTATTCGCATGTGCTGCGTGAATTCACGTAGTTCTTGACTCCTATACGTGCGGGAATAAGATCAGTCTCAGAACGACCCTGCCGTCAACATAGGCAGGGCTGCTGTTCACCGCACCGAAGGGAGGCCGCTGTGAATGCCACTATCGAGTCGCCTGGCCCGTCAATCCTCACCGACGAAAAAATCATCGCAGCATTAAAAAAGAGCGGACCGTTGACGATTGAAGAGATGTCTTCAATCCCTGGAATGAGTTGGGTGCGAGTCTTCTCAGCCGTTGACCGGCTCAGCCGCTCCGGTGTGGTATCGCTGCGCAGGATTGGTCTAGGGTATCAGGTGGTCTACAACCAGGCTGTCCTGTCGCCGTCAGGATCACTCTCGCAGGCGTCAGCGGTAGTTGCCAACACGCCGCTGCTCGACTGAGCTTGCCGAAGTCAGATGGCGGAGCCTGTCCCTGGGCTCCGCGATTCCTCCATGAGTCCCCACGAAAAATGCGGGCTAGAGCGTTCATGAGCTGTCAAACAGAGGCAGCTCTGGACTGGCAGTGCATTTATGTTAGTTGCCTGAACAATTTAGTCCTATGCGGAAGCAATAGGGGCACTTGACTGTGGGCATGGGTGCACTAAGCTTATCAAAGCGAAGGTTCCGCAGGGAACTATGAGTAAAGGATTTTACAGAATGACCCTGCTTGCGAGATGGACGCTGATATTGCTTGGTGTGGTCGGAGCGACCTCCGTTGGCGTCTCCTTGCAGGCTGCAACCAATCGACCATTTTGGACGGAACAGGCGATGTTTCGATTTGGGGAGGATCTATTTTTCACGGGGCGAGCGACCTGTGTGTCTTCTGTAGAGGACGGGCGACAGCGCGCATATAATTCGGCGCTTCAAGAGATTCTGAACTACACGCGAACGAAGGAACTGCCTGGTATCCCCATTGAGACGCAGATGGTCTATGAAGAGGATGACTCTGACAGTTGTCGTTCAGGGCAGGTTTCCGTATGGCGGCTCCTCCGAGCGCCTGCGTCGAGATTGGACAAGCTGAACCGCATGGCGTCTCATCAGGCCACTTCTCCAGATTTGCGAACCGGCGGATCGGGCGTATCCGGGAAAGTTCGCGACCTGACACCGAAAATTGGAATGTACAAAGATGACGCATTTGAGTTGTTCGGGCAATCAAAGTCCCTCTCGATGATGAGAAATGGGACTGAAGTACACTGGGAATATCCCCGGTTTGGACTCACTCTTATTTTTGATGCCAACGGATATCTTATTCGCTGGAAACAGGTTGGATCGGGAACAAGTCAATTAGGAGAGGGGGCGAGCACACGTCGAAAGTCTGAATTTGCAGGCTTGGAGGGCAGCGTCGATCCGGCCAAGAAAAAGCAGGCCGAGGATGAAGGGATGGACTTGTCTAAGCGCTTGGAAAAGATGCAGCTTGAGTCCAAAAGTCGGGAGAAGGAAACTGATTCGATTCGATTTTGTGAGCGAGCGTACCCTCGTGACATGCAGCTCCAGAATTCGTGCATTCAATACGAAACAGATAAAAGAAAACATCTGTCCTTATCGGGTGGGGACGGTAGGTCGGACGCCGATCGCGCGGCGAAAGTCATGTGCGCAAGCCGATGGCCCAACAATATGAACGTCCAGGATTCCTGCCAGAAATTCGAACGAGAAAGAATTCTGAACCCACCATATAGGCGGTACTAGCTCGCAGCTCCCCTCTTTTATTGAGCCATACGGTTATATGGCTATTCATCCGTATTCATGTTAGCCTACCGCTATGGCCAAGGCCCGGTTCGAGTGGGATCGAGTAAAGGATCTGGAGAATCAGGAAAAGCATGGGATTTCTTTTGCGACGGCACAGCTGGCGTTCGCCGATTCTTTTCGTGTCATTGCGGAAGACGTTTCCCACAGCACGGTGGAGAAGCGGTACTACTGTTTTGGCCTCGTCGAGGGTAACGTGCTGACTGTTCGGTTCACGTATCGCAATCATGTCATTCGGATTTTCGGGGCCGGCTATTGGCGAAAAGGGAGGCAACTGTATGAGCGCGAACGTCAAATACACGAATGAACCGCTTGGGGACTTGAAGATCGTTCCTGATTTTCTTCCTCGCCCTGAGGATCTTGTGTTCCAAGACGAAGGGGTGAAAGTGACTATTGCCCTGAGTAAGCGAAGTGTGGAGTTTTTCAAGGGCGAAGCGCAGAAGCACCGTACCCAATACCAGCGTATGATTCGTCGGCTGCTCGATGCGTACGCGGAGCATCATACGCGCCGCCGCACCGCACGTCCTACCCGTATGCGGTCGAAGGTTGTGCGCAGGGGGGCGGCATAAGGAAACGACACGACAGTGAAAACACGAAGGGCTCAGTGGGTTACCCCACTGAGCCCTTCGCTGCAAACTCCGAGCTATCAGCTATACGCTAATAGCTCTGTGTCTTCTCTTAGTACATGCCTTCCATGCCGTGGTTGTGTCCACCACCGCCACCACCGGCCTGTTCTTTCTTCTCTTCCGGCAGTTCGGTGATCATCACCTCGGTCGTGAGCATCAATCCCGCCACGCTCGCGGCGTTTTGCAACGCGCAACGCGAGACCTTGGTCGGATCGATGATACCGGCCTTGATCATGTCCACATATTCCTCGGTTGCGGCGTTGTAGCCGCCGCTGAGGTTCTTGTCATTGCGCACTTTCTCAACGATGACGGAGCCTTCCATCCCAGCATTGAACGCAATTTGACGGATCGGCTCTTCGAGCGCACGGCGGATGATGTTGACACCCACCTGTTGCTCAGCGTTCAGCTTGAGCGAATCCAATGCGCTGATGCATCGGAGATAGGCCGTTCCGCCGCCCGGGACGATCCCTTCTTCGACGGCTGCCTTGGTGGCGTGCAATGCGTCTTCGACGCGTGCCTTCTTTTCCTTCATTTCAGTTTCGGTCGCGGCGCCGACGTTGATGACGGCCACACCGCCCACGAGCTTCGCGAGCCGCTCT
>JANOOS010000221.1:0-3662 GCA_031421455.1 Nitrospira sp. | reverse complement strand
CCGCGCCATGGGCAGGGAACATTCAGCTTCTTGCAAATCTTGGCCAATGCGACATTCGAGATCCCATACTCCTTGGCCACCTTTGTCATGGGCTGAGCCCAGACTTGTTCGTACAATGCTTGTCGCTGAACCGTCTTTGTCGGGCGATGATCGGTGAACATATTGCCCCTCCTAGTTCATCTATTGGAGTGAACCCACGAACTGGAAGGAAAGGGTATAGGAAGTGAATCCGAAATTGCAGGGACAAGAGGAAGGGCAAAAAAACTGGGCCACCTACGTTTCTGCTAATTTCTGAGCGTGTCCGATCGTGTGAGGGCTAACCGTGAGTCCTACTCGCAAGCCTATGGAAGGAAATGGGAGGAGAGGGAGAACTTAGCTCATGCAGGCTGCTCAAAAAGGCTGTCCAGCAAGGCCGCAGCTATTACTTCTAAGGGGTGGCTGGGATGATTCCAACTGCGCGCGTCCAACGAGGGGAGTCCGCGACCGCGCGTTGCGCGAGCACGGGGATCGTTCCAGCTACCCCGCCCCATTTTTCAGCAGCCGGTTACTGGATGCCTGCCTGGCGCTGCAGCCACCTGACATACTTTACGATCTGATCGACATCTGCCGGAGTGACGGCGGTGATTTTTGGCATGTTGCCGAATTGCCAATGATGGGCATTGACGCCGTTGGCCGCTGCCCGTTTAAAAGCCTCATCCCCGTGATGGTTCGGCTCGTAGACCTTATGCACTAATGGAGGTCCGTGATCGGTACCTGCCGCTTGTTTCCCATGGCAGGCAGAGCAGTTCGCGTTGAATGTGGTTTCGCCCGTTTGGAATTCAGCCGGCACAGCGCTGCTCACGGCCGCTTGTGTGGGCTGTGTCGGCTGTGTGGAGTCGCAGGCCGCAAGGAAGCCAAGCCCCAGCAGCAACACTCCGATCTGAAGTTTGGACGTCATCGGGATTTTCATGGAATCAGTACCTCTGATCTTGTTCATTTGGTCTGTTCGGTCTGTCTGGTCTATCTCGTTTAGTTGGTTTATTTAGCAGGATGTTCAAACAGGATGGCCAGCAAGGCCGCAGGCGAATCGAAACCAGAGGCGTACCCTCAGGGGTACGTTGAGGATTTCGATGAGTCGAGAACGACGCTGGCCGCCTGTTTCAACATCCTGAGGTTATCGCATATGCGATGGGATCTACAACCCCGACCTTCGCAAATCCTTCCCGTCTGATCACACAACTATCGCATTGCCCACAAGCTAGATCTCCCACCGGATCATAACAACTATGGGTCAAATGAAGTGGGGCATGGAGTTTGATCCCTTGCCGAATAATTTCCGCTTTCGACAGCATCAGCAGGGGAGCTTTGACATGGAGTGGGTTTCCTTCTATGCCGGCTTTTGTGCCTTCTTTCACCGTCGTTTCAAACGCGCGAATGAATTCAGGCCGGCAGTCGGGATAGCCGGAATAGTCGAGCACGTTCGCGCCAAAGTAGATGAACGATGCTCCTACGACTTCTGCATGCGCTGCGGCAAGGGAGAGAAAGATGAGATTCCGCCCCGGCACATAGGTGACAGGGATGGTCCGGCTACGCTCTTTGCCCTCTCGGCCTTTGGGTACAGCCGTCGGGCCAGTGAGGGCTGATCCGCCGATGGCGCGAAGATCTAGGTTCATCACCAGATGATTCGCCACGCCCAAGGCGGCTGCGACCTGCCGAGCCCGCTCCACCTCCACGGCATGACGCTGTCCGTAGGCCATGGTGAGGAAGAAGAGTTCACACCCATCTTGCTTAGCGAGGGCTGCCGTGACGGTGGAATCCAGCCCGCCGCTCGCCAAGACGACTGCTCGATTCCCTGTCGGCGTCATTGATCCCACTTCCGCATGTGGCACAGAATACCAATCGCGTTCACAGAACACGAGCCTTATCTAGCGAGGGAACAGTCAGCAGCCCGTGGAAAGACTATTGCGGCAGGGTGGAAGTTCATTGGGCCGCGCGTATGGGACAAGTCCGGTCTATCTGGTCTGTCTCGTCTGTTTGGTTTGTCTTGTTTATTTGGTTGTTTGGTTTCTCTGGGTCAAGCAACAAAACAAACCAGATAGACCAGATGAACCAGACAGACCGAACAGACCAAATGAACGAGACAGACCAGACAAACCAAATAGACTAGACAGACCATGATGACGGGATGCGGTCCATGTGAGGCAGGGATAAGGCCGATTGCGAGGAGAAACAACTAGTCGCGATCTTCTTCTCGCTCGATTTTTTCCAGCAATTCTTCTTTCGACTGACACTCGACGCAGAGTTTCGCGAACGGAACTGCTTCCAATCGCCGCTCGCTGATCTCTACACCACACTCCGCGCAGATACCATAGGTGCCCTCGTTGAGCCTCGTTAACGCTTCATCGATGGCCTGACGACGGCGATTGCGCATTTCCATCAAGGAGATGCCCAGCTCGCGATCGAGATCCATGAGGGCTTGATCGCCGACGTCTCGTGCAGACTCAAGACGTCGTTGTTTATCTTCACTGAGGGATTGGCCCAAACTTCCTTCAATCTCTTTGATAATTTCCTGGCGCTTCCGCATCAACATCTGCTGGAGAACTTGACGGCGGTGCTCCCGGCCCTCGCGTTCTTTCGCCGACTCTTTCGGCCTGGCAGCCAGGGGAGAGACGGCCATGCTGATAGTTTTTTCAGGAACCACAACTGGAGTGCGCTTGGGTTTGCTCGCGGGTTTCTCGATCTTCGCCCGCATCTTGGCTTTCGCTACCGGTTTCTTCTTGGCGGGAGTTTTCGTTGCCATGACGGATACTACTCCTGGGGTAAACGTCGAATAGTCGAAAAAGTTCGGCATTCATAGCACGGCGCTATGATCTTTGACAAGGGGTTGTAGGGGAAGAACTGGGAGGCCCTAGGGGTAGAGGATCGTCGAATGGATGGGGTGGCCGACCAGTTTATTTCGACCCTTAAGGCCCTGGAGTTCCACGAGAAAGTCGAGCCCGGCGATCTCGCCTCCCAACTGCTGGACCAGCGATACCGTCGCGGCTGCTGTGCCTCCAGTGGCCAGCAAATCATCCACGATCAGCACTCGCTCTCCTGCACTAATCGCATCGCGGTGGATGGCAAGGGAGTTGGAGCCGTACTCGAGGCTGTATTTGACCTCATAACTGTCGGCGGGCAATTTGCCGGGCTTCCGGACTGGGACAAACCCGGCGTTCAACCGGTTTGCCAGCATCCCACCGAAAATGAATCCGCGCGATTCAATGCCGATGACTTTGGCGATCCGTTGTCCCTGATAGTAAGCGGTCAACTCATCGGCAATCGATGACAGGGCGCGGGCGTCTTTGAGCAGCGTGGTGATATCGTAGAAGAGAATGCCGGGCTTGGGAAAGTCGGGAACCTCGCGAATGAGGGCGTGATAGTTGACGGGAGGCATCGGTCAGAGCAGGTCGGCTTGTGTCATGGTTTTGCGTTCAATGGTATGGCGCAAACGCGCCAAGGCGGCCATTTCAATCTGCCGGACCCGCTCACGGGTCAACCCCATTTCCCGGCCGATTTCTTCCAATGTCTTGGCCTCACTCCCATCGAGCCCAAACCGAGACATAATAACAGTTTGCTCCTTCTCAGGCAACTCCTGCACCCACTCCATCATCTCCGCCCGACGCATCACTCCCTCGGTCGTATCG
>JANOOS010000220.1:0-3409 GCA_031421455.1 Nitrospira sp. | reverse complement strand
GAAATGGTTTATACCCGTTAGCGGGAAGTAGGAAGCGGCCGCACTCTTGAGCTGAATGTTCTACTGATGACCAAGCAATTCCACCCAACCTCCGATGGTAAGCCTCGCTGCGGCTGGGTCGGCAGTAAGCCGCATTTTATCATCTATCATGACCGTGAATGGGGGGTGCCGATTCACGATGACCGGAAGCATTTCGAGATGCTGCTGTTGGATGGAGCGCAGGCGGGTCTCACGTGGGAAACGATCTTGCTGCGGAGGGATGGCTATCGTCGAGCGTTTGCGGAGTTCGATCCGAAGAAGGTGGCACGATTCACGGCGAAGAAGAAAGCCTTGCTGCTGAAGAATCCCGGCATCATTCGCAACCGGCTCAAAATCGACTCGGCTGTGACCAACGCGCAGGCGTTTCTCACTATCCAGGAGGAGTTCGGTTCCTTCGATCGCTATGTCTGGCAGTTTGTCGGCGGGAAACCGATCGTGAACCGCTGGGGTAAGATGGCTCAGGTTCCGGCGACAAGCGCGGTGAGCGACGCATTGTCGAAGGATCTCAAGAAGCGTGGCTTCCGCTTTGTCGGCAGCACAATCGTCTATGCCTACATGCAGGCAACTGGGCTGGTGAACGATCACACGACTGATTGCTTCTTGTGAGTTCGTCGTTCGTGAAATGTGATGCGCGAATCGGTCGATTGCTCTGGTTTATTTGATTTATCTTGTTTGTTTGGTTCAATCAGACAAATCAGACGGACGAAATCGACCAGACTAACCAGATAGACCAGATGAACCTGCAGTGTCTTAAGGGTTGGAACTCTCCGACGAATTGACGAAAGATTTGCGGTAGCCGGTCACCTTTTCCAAATAGTTGCGGGTCTCTTCGTAGGGCAGATTTTTACGCAACTGGTCATAGACGCCAGCTGGTTGGAGGCTGTTGATCTGGTTGACCGCTGTGGTGCGATCCCGTGAAAAGGTGCGGAAAACGTTGCCTGCGCCGGTATTGTAGGCTGCAATCACGCAATATTCGCGTGACACATTGTGATCCACAGCTTCCAGCTGATTGAACATCAAGACATTCAAAAAGGCCGTTCCCAATTCGACGTTGTTCTCGGGGTCAAACAGATAATCCCGTGAAGGGATCACATCCTGGCCTTTCGCTTTTCGGTAGGCTTCGCGGCCCCCGCTGGTGGGGACCAGCTGCATGAGTCCATAGGCCGGGGCCGAGCTGACGGCATAGGGGTTGAAGTTACTCTCTGTGCGGATGACGGCGAAGACCAGGCTGGGGCTGATGTTATACTGCTGCGCAAACTGATGGACCAGCGTGCGATATTTCTCCGCCTGTTTCATCGGGAGATTGGACACCATTGCCATTGTGGCGTAGTGGACCGTCTTCTTGGTTCCGTCTTGGTCGACTGTCCGTGTGGCATATTTCTTTTCGAGTAGATAGGCAGCAAAAGGCTCGGCTTCCTCAGGCGAGCGCATCGGCTTATTCCTCTGATCGAGCACCAGGCCGAAGAGGTAGGGCTCCTTGTCGTCCGTGAGAACGATTTCTTTGTCGGAGAATAAATCGACCGATCGGGGGTCTTGCGGGGTCAGGAGCGTGGTGACGATGGCATTCTTGAGACTTTTCTGAGGGTCTTGATCGTCCAGTGTCTCGACCAAGATCTCGGCGGAATCGAAGTCGACGATCGCCCGGCTCTTATAGTTTTGCGTGTACTTCACATATTTTTTTCGTTCAGGCAGTTGGACTTCCTTCTTCCCCCAGGTCTTTCCGACATTCACTCCAAGGACGGCAAGGATGGACTCAAAGTCTTTCTTGGCCTCGCGCAGATCTCTGAGCAGGGCTTCGGGGTCTCGCGCATATTGGTCGAGACGCCGCTTGGCAATCTGTGCCGGATCTTTTCCTGAAGCGAGATCGATGATGGCCTGTCCGGTCTGGCCTCTGGTGACTCGTCCAGCCGCCGTAAGGGCCTTCTCTGTCGTCTCACAGCCAGATATGGTTAACCCAAAGGCGATGAGCAGCAGTGTATAGAGCAAGGTCGATGGGCGCATGGGCGTATTGTACAGATTTTGCCGTGGCTGGGAAAGCAACCAACTGGTTGCTCTGGTTCATCTGGTTTGTTTTGTTCTTTTGGTTGATTTTGTTTAACCAAACAAACAAGACAAACCAAACAAACCAAATGAACTATCGGTGCTAGGTTTGTCCCGCGGACTCCGTTTGTTTTCCTTCGAGTTCCGTCCAGCGGTTATAAAGCCGCTCTGCGGCTGTGCGGGCTGCATCCAGCGCTGCAGATCGTTCTTGTAACATCGCAGCGTTGGAGGCGATGGTGGGATCTTCCACAGCGGCCTGACAGGCGGCGATGGTTTCTTCGGCCTGGAGAATTCTCTGTTCCATCTTTGCCCATTCCTTTTGCTCACGATAGGACAGGCCTGTCTTTTTGGGTTTCGGATTCGATTCCGACTCGGTGCGGGATGTTTTGGAGGGGCGTGATGACGAAGCCCGAGCCTGTTCTGCAGCTTTGCGTTCTTGTGCCGACTCCCAGTGCGCATAGTCGGCAAACCATTCGGTTTGGCCGGTGCCATCCAGCGCGAGCAGTATGGTGGAGACGCGGTCTAGAAGCCATCGGTCGTGCGTCACCAGCATCAACGCGCCGGGGAATTCCACCAGACTGTCTTCCAGCACATCGAGCGTGGGAATGTCCAAGTCGTTCGTCGGTTCGTCCAGAATTAAGAGGTCGGCTGGTTGCAGCATCAGTCTGGCGATGAGGAGACGCGCTTGCTCGCCTCCGGAGAGGCGGGAGACCGGGAGGTCCAACTGCTCTGCTCGGAAGAGAAACCGTTTCGCCCAGGAGACGAGATGCACTTCGCGGTCTTGATAGACGACCGAGTCACCGTGCGGGGCGAGGGCTCGACGGAGCGAGCAGGACTGGTCTAGCGATTCGCGGTGCTGCTCGAACGTCACTACGCGCAGTTTGTCCGCGCGGGTGATGGTGCCTGCATCAGGCTTGAGAGCTCCGGCGATGAGCTTGAGCAGTGTGCTCTTTCCGCTTCCGTTCGGACCCAGCAATCCGATGCGCTGGCCCGGTCCGAGCAGCAGGTCGAGATTTTTGATGATCGGCCGTCCACCGAGCGATTTGCAGAGTTGTGTCGCCTCGACCAACTGTTTGGACCTGCGTCCCGATGCGGTGAAATTGATGCCCGCCGTACCTTGGTCTTTCCTGGCGTCGGCGCTGTTCAGTTCCTCGATCAAGCGGCCGGCTGAGTCGATCCGCGACTTGGCTTTTGTCGTGCGGGCTTTGGGCCCGCGCCGGAGCCACTCCACTTCGCGGCGGACACGGTTGGCCAATGACGCTTCATAGTTGGCCTGTGCGTGCAGCGCAGCGTCCCGCTGTTCCAGGAAATCACTGTAGTTGCCTTTGGC
>JANOOS010000219.1:0-8161 GCA_031421455.1 Nitrospira sp. | reverse complement strand
GCAACTGGGTGTGACCCGTGCCGCATTGTCGCGTGTCTTGAATGGCCGCGCGGCGATCTCTCCGGAAATGGCCCTGCGATTAGAAGAATGGCTTGGTGTGAAAAATGGAGGCCGTGCCGATGTGTGGGTGGCACAGCAGGCTGCCTATGATCTGTGGCAGGCACGAAAGGCCGGCGTGCCCAAAGTACGGCGAGCTGTATTGGTCGAAGCGTAATACCTCTCCGCGAAAGACCCTGCGCAGGGGACGGAAAAGACGAGGTCAGTTTGAGGTGGCCCGGATTTGACAAGGGGCGCGTCTCATGAGGCGAGGAGGATGCGTGTCTGTATCGGTAGATTCTTCGAAGGCCGTCTTTCCCGTTTGCCCAGAAAGTTCAGAATCTCAAAGCCGATGATCGAGCCATCTGCCGCGAGAGAATGGTCGACTTCTTTTTTCCCCACGTCACTCTCCCGGCAGCAGGCCTCTTTCTTCTCGCTGAACCGGACAGACAGCATGTTGCCGTTGCGATCATAGGTGATCCGAATCGGTTTCATAGACCGTGACTCCTTTCTTGATGCGATCGCTCAGATTAGGTACCTGGTTTGGGCGTGGCCTGTCTGGTTCATCTGGCTATCTGGTTTGTTTCGTTCATTGAGTTGGTCTGGTTCAACCAAATAGACCAGATAGACCGAACAGACTAAATAGACCGCTCCGCTACCAATCTCCTGCCGTTCCTTCCGGGCATGTGCGCGCCGTTGGGAGAAGTTGATAGGACGACGCTTCTTCCTTCAGGTCCGGCTCGTCGGAGCGGAGCATCGTCACCTCAATCTTTTCATTCGCGAAGGTTTCGTCGCCGGTTCGCAGGACCGTCTCCCGGTTCAAAATCTGCATGGAATTGAGGCGTGAAATCTTGAGCGGAAAGGTCTCGAACTGGTCCGCTGAGAGGAAGGGCACCTGGACAGTCACCCGACCATGCTCCACATAGACAAACTGCCGCACTGACTCATCGATAGGAGTCTTCAAGCTGAGAACCGCTGAGGTCATTGGTGGGATGGCCGAAATAGAAACCACATACAGATGGGGGGCGTCAGGCGCCGTCGTTTCCCATGCCCCCGTGGCGGTCACGTTCGGGGTCGTAAAGAGCGTGGTGGTGGGACGTACGAGAGGAGACTTGAAGCTCATACGGAATTTTGTGATGCTCTGGTCCGTCATATTTTCCAGGAGAAATTTGCTCACAACCCAGGCCTGTGGGTCGGGCGTCTTGGCGCGGCCCTTCGGCAAGGCTTGCTCGACTCGACGGAGACTGCAATCGGATACCAGGTTCCGATTTTCGTAAAAATAGGTCTTGGTATTCCCCTCCAGTAGGAAGGCGCGTTCATAGGTGTAGAAGGCGACGCCGACATGGAGTGGGGTTGGCTTGAGCCAGGACACGACCAACGGAACGAGAAACATGACCAACGCGACTAAAAAACTAACGATGACAACCTTGTTGAGGCGACTTTGCCGCTTAAACCACCTCCACCATTCCTTCAGAAGATTCATGCCCGTTCACTCATAAGAGAATCTCAATCGAGTGTTTTGCCAATCGCCGCACGTCATTTCCGTTAACTTCATTGATGGCTGTCAGGGCAGCGCAAAGTCAAGCAACAACCCCACCTTTTGCGCGCAAACAAGATGTGCACAAAAGGAGCGATCCAAAGTTCGAGTTCAGGGTTCTAGGTTTCAAAAACCTCGAACTTCGAACCTCGAACCGTCGTCCGTCTCGCCCGTCCCGCTTTTCTCGCCAGTCGCGCTTGTCGCGCGCCACGTCGTGGCAAACCTTCATGAATCAAGCAGGCTAACTTGAAGGCTGGAAGTAAATTGACGGACGGTGAGAATGGGTGCTAGAATTCAAAGCGACTACAACCTGCTAGTTCGGTGGCCGGACTACTGCCGTTACCAATACAGACTGAAAAGAAGGAGAGAGGAATGGCCGTTCCGATTTCCCAGATGGCTACTGTTACGAAGTACGTGCTCACCCAGAAGCTGAACCGGGTGAAGCGGTATCCGCTTGTGCTGATGCTGGAGCCCCTCTTCCGCTGCAATTTGGCCTGCGCCGGCTGTGGAAAGATTCAATACCCGGATCATGTGCTGGATAAGCGGCTCACGGTCGAACAGTGCTTGGCCGCAGCGGTGGAATGCGGCGCCCCGATCGTCAGTATCCCCGGCGGCGAACCGATGATCCATCCCGAGATGCCGGCGATTGTCCGCGGGCTGGTTGCGCAGGAGCGGTATATCTATCTCTGCACCAATGCGATCTTGATGGAGCGAAAGCTCGACGAGTATCAGCCCTCCAAGTTTCTTACCTTCAGCGTCCACATGGACGGTCTGAAGGACGAGCACGATCTGGCGGTCTGTCGCGACGGTGTCTATGACGTGGCGGTGAAGGCGATCAAGGCGGCTCTCAAGCGGGGACACCGAGTCACGACCAACACGACCCTCTTCGACGATGCCAATCCGGAGCGCGTGCGGAAGTTCTTCGATGCGATGATGGATCTGGGTGTCGAGGGCATGATGATTTCGCCTGGGTATAGCTATCAGAAGGCACCGGACCAGCAGCATTTTCTGAAGCGAGAACGCACGAGGGAATTGTTTTCCCGAATTTTGGGGAGCCCCAAGAAGACGTGGCAGTTCAATCAGTCGCCGCTGTTCTTGGATTTCTTGATGGGGCGGCGGGAGTATGAGTGCACCCCCTGGGGCAATCCGACCTATAACGTGTTCGGGTGGCAGAAGCCTTGTTATTTGCTCCAAGAGGGTTATGCGAAGACGTTTCGTGAACTGATGGACAGCACAGAGTGGGACCATTATGGTACCGGGCGAAACGAGAAATGCGCCGATTGCATGGTCCATTGTGGCTATGAACCGTCTGCCGTCGAGGATACGTTCGGCACGTTGTCCGGGTTTGGCCGGACCGTCAAGTTGACGATGCTCCCGACCTCGCGATGATAGATAACGTGGCGCGTCAGTGGTTGTTCCTAGGAGCTCCCCGACGCTTTTCATGTCGTCCGATTTACCCCTTAGCCCTCACGCCTCACGGTTCCCCAGATGACCGATACCAAGAACCATAGTGCTGCCGGAGTGACCGGATCGCCCGAGGGCCGTGTCTTTCAGCCGGCTTCGTTAGTTGAGTTGGCCGAAGCGGTGGAGCTGGCGTTCGATTATCGCGGCGATGTGACGGTGTCGTTGAAATCCGGCGAATCCCTCAGCGGATATCTCTTCAATCGACAGGTCAACGGTTCCGACTCCTATCTTGAGGTGTTTCCTTCCGACAGTTCTGCCGCGCGGCGTATTCGCTACGACCAAATTGCCGCTATTGCCTTTACCGGTGAAGACACGGCTACGGGTAAGTCCTGGGAGACCTGGATCGCCAAGAAAGATTCGGAGAGGCGAGCTGAAGTGGACCGTATCGCAGCCGAGGCAAAGACACGAGGAATCCTGTAAGCTCCCCACCGTCCTACCGCATCGCGTTTTCTCTCTTTTGCATACACAGCCGCAACGAGATGATCTTCTCCAAGTCCTTGAATATTGGCGTGTCTCTCCGCCTAGCTCGCAGTCAGTTCGTTGACTAAGGGGTAGGGGCTATGTTAAAAATTGCATCCTTAAAACTGACTGTGACCATTGGTGATCATTAGGTTCCGTTGTGTGAGGCGGACGCTGGCGCTCGGCGACGGAAAGAGATGTCAGTTGGGAGCATGTGAGGCGCAGACAGATCGCACAGAATCAGTCAGGATGGCGTGAATGGGTTCTCGCCATTGCCATGGTGGGTGGTCTCCCCTCGGTCGTGTTTGCGACGCATGAAGCCGACCACCGGTTTACGGTGGAGGGGTTTGTCTGCGGAGCGGATGGGAAAAGCAGTGCGGATGCAGACGTGCTCGTCAAGGACACAAAAATCTCCTACGGGCAGATTGTCAAAACTGACGTAAACGGATACTACAAGGCGGCCTTTCATCTTCATAACGATAATCTTGGCGATCCGCTGCTGATCGAAGCCAACGGGCAGCAGCAACAACAGAAAGTCTCGTTCGACCCGAAGGATCTGGAAGCAGAGCGAATCATTCAGGTCAATTTTGGAACCGGCTGCATACAGGATCGGAACAGTGTTCCAATGTGGGTGTATCTAGGGGCCGGGGGGGTGGCAGCGGCAGTCGGTGGGTTCATCGGGTTCAAACTAATTCGTTCGTGGCGGAAGCAGGAACAAAAGCGAGGGAAGTCTCAGGGCAAGCGTAAGAATTAATCGAAGCGGTCCGTGGGGCTGATGTGTGCCACGCTGGATCGCTGAATCGAAGTGGCGGGGGAGTGCGCGTGGCTTCACAGTATTCGCTTAGACTCGACGCTTTTACGGGGAGATGATCGCTTCCGTGAGAGCGTTTTTTTTCGCCTGAGTTCGCTGTGTTCATAAAGACTTGAGGTGAAACAGCCGAGATGGTAGAGAGAGTAAAACCTGTTGATGTGACCAGTGAAATAAGGAGTGCGTGAAGGTGATAAAGCAGATGAAAGTTTCGCAGCTTGCGGTGCTGTTGGGGATGGGGCTGTTTATGGCGGCATGTGGAGGCGAAGGAGGGGAAGGGCCAGTCGTTCCGCCGCCTCCGGCTCCTGCCGAGTGGGCCGATAAACATATGCCGGCTGGTTGGTGGACCGATGCAGTCAAACTGGAAGAAGGGCGGAAGCTCTACGCCGGCGAAACGAACCCCGATGTGAACTGTGCCAGTTGCCATGGGAAGGACGGGAAGCCGGCCAAGGCGGGCGCTCGTGATTTCCGTGTGAGCGAACGGATGAAGCTCTACTCCGATTCCGTGTGGGCCTGGCGGATTGCCGATGGGGTTCCCAATACGAAGATGAAGGGGTGGAAGAGCAAGCTGTCGGACGAGGATGTTTGGAAGCTGGTGTTGTATGAGCGGAGTTTCGCGCTGGCCGGCAAGGGATGGGACGCCGAAAAGAAGACCTGGGTCGATACGGCGGGCGTCTCGGCTGCTCCAGCCGCAGCTCCCGCTGGCGCTCCAGCTCCGGCTGCTGTCCCAGCTGCCCCGGAGCCGGCGGGCAAATAAGCGGATCTCATTATTTGTGCGAGACTGGCGAGATTTGCGAGAAAAGCGGGACGGTGGAGCGGATGATGGTCCGAGGTTTTTGGAACTCAGAACTTCTTCACCTGTCTCGCTCAGTATTCACGCGCAAGCACAACAGTGGATTGTGCGATTGCGGCAGAATTGCTCATGAGTCATACGGGCACATGAAGAGGGGCGGCGAAATATTATGAAAGCGTGGCAGCGCGGTCTTGTGGCGGCCTGTGCGCTTCTGCTGTTGTTCGGGGGAACGGCTTACGCTCAAGTATCCGGTATCACTCCGGTAGAGTTTCCCTATACGGGGAATCGGACCGCGGTCTGGATCGTCGCCCAGCTGCATACGCTGTTTGGGGCATTCATTCTCGGTGCCCCGATCTTTGTTGTGATCTCAGAATGGCTGGGGTATCGAAAGCAAGATCTCCGGTACGAGCGGTTGGCCAAAGAAGTGACCAAGGTGACGGTCGTTCTCTTCAGCATGACCGCACTCACCGGAGGCCTGTTTATTTTCGTGCTTCTCTCGGCGTACCCGCAGTTTACCGCCTGGTTCATCAATCAATTCCATCTCGTGTTCGCGGTGATCTATCCGTCGCTGTTCATCAGCGGGACAATCGTGCTGTACATGTACTACTACACGTGGGAGATCTGGAAGGGTGAAAAGAAGGGGCGGCATATCGCCCTCGGCGTGCTCTTGATTCTGATCGGCATGGTCACACTGTTTGTGATCAATGGCCCGACATCGTTCATGAATACTCCGGTGAAGGCTGATGGGGTCTCGCCGCAAGATGCCCTCGCAGGCGCAACCTTGTGGGACAAGATTGCGAACCAGACCTGGATGCCGCTCAATCTCCACCGGATCGACGGTAACGTGGCGTTCGGAGGATTTATCACGGGCCTGATCGCCGCCTATATGTTTATGGGGGCGAAAAGCCAAGAAGAACGGGCCTACTACGATTGGATGGGTTTTGCCGGTAATCTGATCGCCGTGGGCGCGACGCTGTTCCAGCCCTTCACAGGATTACTGTTGGCGTACGAGATGTGCGATTACGATTTTTCGTTCTGCCCGTACATGATGGCCGACCAGCTCTCGATGTTTTTCGAAATGCAGGGAGCGATGATCGGACTCATGTTCCTGGCCATTAACTATTACGTCTGGCTCAGTCTGAAGCGTATTGAGGGAGCCGAAAAAATACGGATGACGATCCTGATTCCCATCGTGATGGTGGCGTTCCCCTTTGTCATGATGGTGGTGATGAATTACTACTGGATTCCCGACCCGATGTCGTTGGCGTTCCTTCTTCCGTTGGTCTTCGTCCCTTTTGTGTTCGGCCGATTCATCCCGGTAACGGTGTCTGCGCGGACCGTCATGAAAATCGGTTTCTTGATGGTGCTCGTGGGTGATGCGATCTGGCTGACCCCTCACGGATTCGCGGCCACTGGCGCCAAGATGCTGCCTGAGTTAGAGTTGCCGGAGGCTTGGGGCTTCCTGGCGTCGATGCCGGCCAAAATTTCCGCGATGTTCACGTTAGTGGTCATCACGGTCTTCAACTATGTCGTGTATAACCGGGCTATCAGGCAGGGGATAATCGTTTGGGGGAAGATCGATTTTACCTCCCAGTTCGTGCTGATCTTCCTGGCTTTCACCTCAATCTGGACGATGGGCTTGATGGGCGCTGTCCGCTCGCTGGTGCGGAAGTACTTCCACACCTACGGTTTGGTGCCGGACTTCACAGTGGAGTCCTTCACGCCGACGCTGTCGTATTCCGCTTGGTGGATTACGGGGATTACCGTCGTCTTTTTCACGGTAGTGAGTTTTGCCGTTATCTTAACCCTTCGGCCTTCGGCCTCGAAGAATGAGGTACCGGAGGGCAGTCCTGTTCCTGCCAGGGCCAAGTAACCGAGAATCTGCATGTGGAATGTAATTAAGAAGCTGTCGATCGGTCTGGTAGTGGGCATTGCGCTTGTCGGCATTTCGAGGGCGCTCGAGTTTCCATTCGTTTTCCAGATGATGTTCTTCGGCCAGGCGTTATTCGGGGCTGCCGTTTTCATGCTGCTGGACGCGCCATCGGTTAGCACCATGAGCGGAGCGAAGTCCGTGATTGCCATCGTGGTGTTCTATGTCGTGCTGTGCACGGTATTCGTGTCCGGCGCCTCGATGTGGCCGCAGTTCGATCCGGAAGATGAAAAGGGAAAGATCGCCAAGATATTAAAGCCTAAACTGGCCGCGACTGAACAGGGAAAGGCTGAGGAGCTGATTGCGCGGGTAAAAGCGCTCGATGAGCAGGTGAAAGCCTTAGAGGTGCGGCTCATGTCGCTGGGCGGAGGTCTGGCGGCGAAAGAGCCAGCGCCGCCGGTCGCCGAGTCCCCGGTCGTGCCCAAGGCGGCGGCAGCAGCCGTAGACTTAATGAGGCTGGGTGAAGAGCAGTGGCAACTGCAAGAATGCTACAACTGCCATAAGATAAAGGGTGAGGGTGGAAAGAAACGCGGTCCTGAGTTGGACAACATCGGTTCCTACCTCACGGTCGATGAAATTAAGCAGAAGATTATGGACCCCAAGAGCTTTATGGCCGAGGGGTTCGAAAAGGACTGGGAAAAGGGCAAGATGCCGGACAAGTTTAAGGATGTCATGGAGCCCAACGACATCACCGCGATCGCCACATGGTTGAGCACATTCAAAAATACATCTGTGAACACACCGAAGCCGATCAAGAAGAAGTAGCATGCAGCCTCAACTGAAGTCGAAAGTCCGCTGTCTGGACCGGGAAGTCGGGGAGGTGTCCAGGGTCATTATGGACCCGCTCTCCCATGAGGTCAGCCATCTCGTCGTGTCGATGAACGGCGCGGGCGAACGGCAAGTGCCTATGGGAGCGGTACAGGCTGTGACGGACGATCTGGTGCAACTGCGATCGTCCTCGTCGGAAGTCATGGGCATGCAGCCCTTTAGGCGTGAGGACTATGTCACGCTGCATGAAGTCGAAATCCCGGGCCTCGAAAAACATATTCACGTCACACCGGGCGAAGTCCTGGTGCCGTTCCCTGAGTTGGAACGGAACGTCAAGCGGCGGGCGTTTTTTGCGAATTTGACCTA
>JANOOS010000218.1:0-2685 GCA_031421455.1 Nitrospira sp. | reverse complement strand
TCCGGGTGCCCGTCTCGCTTCGCGTCTGCACGCTTTCGCGACGAACCTTCATGAATAATGCGGGCTAAGGAGTGCAGAATGAACGTGTATGGGAAATGGATCCTTCAATCAGTCCCCTGTTTTGGACTTGGGTTGCTCATGCTACTTTCGACAGTCACCCCTCGGCAAGCCAGATCGAATGTGGAGGCCTGGTTCCTCTATTTCGGCATCGAGAATATCCCACCATGGCTCACCGACGAATACACAGATACATGGGTATTTTGGATCGGGTCTGTGGGCTTCTGTCTATGGGCGACTCAGTTATACTTTCGACAAAATTTAAGGATCGGCAAATTGTCCATGATGATCGGTGAAGGAGAACCCTGGGTGCAGGTAGATTCATGCATCGATCGGTCACAGGCAGCACCCATCAGCGGGAGGCTGTATACCTACCGTATCGCATTGATCAACAGCGCTGACATGACCTTTAGGAATGTAGAAGTGAAACTGACGTCTTTGGAGAAGAGGCCGAAGCACTTCCATGCCATTGGCAGTCATCTTAAACTGAGGAATGACCAGGTTGGATCAACGAACTGTAATGTTCATCCCACGAAAGATCCACAGTTCCTGGATGCCATATTCGTAGATGTCTTCAACTTCTTTTTAGGGCATGAAGGATTTTCATTCCTTCGCCTCACGTCGTTGCCAGAAGACATGAACTGCCGTATTCCCATTGAAAATTATGAGGTAAAAATTATGGCGACCAGCGAACGTGGCGAAATGGCCGTTGCAGAGCTGGCATTCATTCCGCGTCCTGATCAAATCCCGGAGTTCCGAGTACTCACCATGCAATCATTTCCCGGCGCGACAGGCGCTTCGAGCTAAACACGGTGCCGGATGCACTACCGTTTCGTTCGCGCCTTGGCCACAAGAGCCTTGAGGCCAGTCAGTTCCAGCGCTCCTGAATACACTTCACTGCCTACGATAAACCCCGGCGTTCCTGAAATACCGAGAAGTTTGGCCAGCGCACGATTACGATCGATCGCTGCTTGCCACTCCGGCGCTTGCAGGCCCACCTCAAGCTTCTTGACGTCCAATCCAACGCGTTGAGCGATGGCAAGAACTTCTTCCTCGGTCAGTTCATTTTCAGACGCCAGCAGTGCCTCATGAAACGCTTGGTGTTTGCCTTGTTCCCGAGCGGCTAACGCGGCGCGGGCCCCAAAGACCGATACCTCTCCCAAAATAGGAAAGTCTTTGTACACTACCCGTACCCCTGGTTCGTCCTTTTGTAATTGCGTCACGGCGCTCGCAACGCGCTTGCAGTATCCGCATCGATAGTCGAAAAACTCGATGACGGTGACATCTCCGTTCACATTGCCGCTGACGGGAGAAGCAGGGTCTCGCAGCAACTCCTCTTGGTGTGTCGCAATGGCCTGCCTGATCCGTAATTTTTCACCCCTCTGCCGCTTGACCTCAAGGGACTGGATGGCTTGCTCGATGACCTCAGGGTGCGACCGAATATACTGCTCAATGGCCTGGTCCAATGCAGGCTGTGCGGGAACCGATGGAGACTCAGCCCATGCCGACAGTATCGGGCCAACCGCAAGGACGGTCGCAATGAAGATGAGGACGCCACGAAATCTCATATGTATTCCCCTTGTTCAAAAACCGGGAGAGTATCTTAAGCGATTTTGCGCCAGTATAACGCAGACTTTATCTGTCAGACAGCGAGGCCTCACCGGGCTTACGCCGCTCCGTATCCTCCATCAAACAATCGATATTTTCCAGAAAATATTGTCCCACCGTGGAGAGAGCGCAGGCCATACGCAATTCACCATACGTTCTCCATTGGACTGCGCTGAGCTCGGGGCGGCCTATTATGCCGATTGCCAGGCAAAGAATGCCTGGCAACTGGTGCTCAGACTCCAAGAAAATTGCAGATCATGGGATTTCTGAGAGCTTTTGCCTCTGTTGTGCAAGGCACGGAAGTTGAGAAGGCTTTCAGGGGTTGGGCTTCTTACGCAACAAGGATTCATCTCTGCTTGAACCCAAGGCCGTAGGAACGGGATAAGGGGGACAACGGGGTAGAGGGGTACGAAAAAAATGTCTGCGACTTCTATTTCGCTACCCCGACTATCCCTGTATCCCGCTACCCCCGCATCCGTGCTTTGGGAGATAATGCATAGCCTTCAGCCTACACACCTGTGTAGCCACCATAAACTGAGGATACGATGACCGGCATATCCAGCTTGTGGGAGTTTTTGAGTCGTGATGCAGCATTTTTCGGAGGGCCCGAAAGCCCGATGTTGAGCTGGATCGGATCTTTCGGAATCGTGCTCTTTTTCCTCTGGCACATCATACGGTTGAGGATGGATGTGTCCGGTGCGCAACGGCCTTTCAATCGCGTACGCCAAATGCTGATCGCCCTCGCGGACGAGCGCGGCGACGTCGATCGTGAGCGATTCACGAATCATGCGCTGGTAGGCTTCGCGCCTCCGGCTGACCAGGCCACATCCGCCCCCACGCGTATCGACTGCGATGATCTACAGGCCGTTGAAACGGCCATGCAGAAGGAACCCATGTTTCGGCAGCCCTGGGCGCAATTTCGCAAGACTCTGATCCTGGAACATGTCCCATGGTTCGTGGAACCACGCATTTTCAGCACGCGGCGCGCGGAGGAAATCTTTACGCAGGATACGCTCCTGA
>JANOOS010000217.1:0-6819 GCA_031421455.1 Nitrospira sp. | reverse complement strand
TCCACCTCCACCTTGCCGCTGAGTAACGGCATGAGTTTGACCCCGATGTCCAGCGAGGTGAGAGAGGCAAAGGGGCTTGAGTCGAACGCCGGATCGTCCAGGACGACTAAATCAGCCACCCTGGCGCCGATCCGCGGCCAGATAGTCAGGCGGATGTCCTTCAGCTGAACCTTGCGATTGAGCGCGTCTTCGAGGAGTGGCTTGTATTGGTCTTGATACTTGTTGAGGTCAACCAGGAAGGGTAGCGCCAGGATTATTCCAACCATCAAGGCTACCGCAATAAGTAGACCCATGACGATTTTCATCAACGTACCTTAATATGACGGGCTTAGTTGAAAATTGCCGAGCTGTCTCGGTGTTGCGCAGTGATCGTTTTCAGGTCACGACCACACCATATCAAAGGGAAGAAACCGTTTCATGCGAAGCCTAGTCCAGATTTAGCGCCAAGGCAAGACGAAAGGCTTCAAGGAGGTATCAAGCGGTTGCAGAATTGCCGGCTGAGGAGATCGAGACGAGAATGGCGCTGTCCAGGCCCCTACATTGCTGGCGTGCCAACTATCTCGTTCCGGTCAGGAAAATGTTGCAGGGTTGGTCTCATTCCCAATCGGAGGTGGAGCTGTGACGATCGATACTTCATTTGAGCAGGCGCTCTCTAGCCCATTATAGGCGCTGACCGTAAAGTAGTAGAGGGTATTAGGGTCCAGGTTTGTGACCGTGGCTGACGAGGAGTCAACGGAGACGGAGTTTTCGTATGTGCAGCTACCCGCTTGAGCCGGTGATTGCCGACCGTAATGGACGAAATAGGCAGAGACTGAGGGGTCTGTGACCGGGTCCCAAGTGAGAGACGCAGTGGCGCTTGCGCTGTTGCCGGGCCCCCCCGTAACGGTCGATTGGTTACCGGTCTCTCCGGTGCCGCATCCTGTAAAGAATGGCATGATAAAAAGAAGAAGGCCAGTAACGATGGCCGTTAGGTGTAATGGCTTGCGAGCAGTTCCTGTCACCCTGATCCGCGATAAGCAGTCTAGTTGTGTGGTCATATTGTTCATGTGTTGCTCCGATTTAGCCATGGCCTACCTCCTGCGCGATGCAGGGCACAAGATCGACATGATTGAAGGGTGAGCAAGGCATGTGCCATAGGGCTACGCTGTAACCAGTTAATTTATTGGAAGGTTTTATGTGGGCGAGGTTGTGTGGAAATGTCGGGTTTGTAGAATTTGAAGGGGAAGCCATACAGGCTCCCGCCCCACTGGCAGAGCATCGCTCATCCCGCTCCCTGCTCATGTAGCTGTGAGCGTCTATGAATAAGCAGGAGACTCAGATTCAGTTGCAGGTCATGGGGTGAGGGGACCGGCGTCGAACAATTGGGAAGATGCTGTAGAGGGGAACGATATGCCTTCTTGCGGAAGGAAGCGAAAATGCGTCACGGCGAAAGATACAGGCTGGCCCACTTCGAGCCGGTACTGGCGGAACTCTTCTTTATTCATGCGGGACCGGAGAATCAACCCTTCTTCCGTTTCGATCTCGAGGCGATAGGCCACACCGAGAAAGTAAATATGCCGTAGCGTGGCCGGCTGACGGTACCGGTGGGGATCTTCAGCCACCTTCACATAGTAGGGACGAAAGCCCACTTTTACATGGACATGGTCTGAGATATTGGGGGCGGGAAACTTGAGCGATCCAATCTTCACTATTCCGTTCAAAACCTGGCCTTCGAGAATATTCATAGCTCCGATAAACCGCGCCACAAATTCCGTTGCAGGCTCCTCATACACCTCGGCAGGAGATCCGATTTGTTCAAGCTTACCTTTTGAGAAGACAATGATCCGTCCGGAGACTTCCATCGCCTCCTCTTGGTCATGTGTGACGAAGAGGCTGGTGACGTTGAGGCGATCGTGAAGCCGGATCAACCACTCACGCAGTTCCTGTCGCACCTTCGCATCCACGGCGCCGAACGGTTCATCGAGTAGCAGCACACTCGGACGGGGAGCCAAGGACCGGGCAATTGCAACCCGCTGGCGTTGTCCTCCGGAAAGCTGGTGAGGATATCGATGTTCCAGCGCGTCCAGGCTCATCAAACTGAGTAATTCAGCCACGCGCGGCTCAATTTCAGCCGGTTTCCATTTTTTGATTTTGAGACCGAACGCGATGTTCTCGAAGACGGTCAGATGCTTGAACAGCGCATAGTGTTGAAAGACGAATCCGATATTCCGGTCCTGAACGGATAGATCGTTGACCCGTTTCCCATCGATATAGATATCTCCTCCGGAAGGTGTTTCCAGCCCCGCGATCAAACGCAGCACAGTCGTTTTTCCGCTGCCGCTTGGTCCCAGGAGGCCGAGGAGCTCCCCTTCCTTGACCGTGAAGGACACGTCTGACACGGCCTGGACTGAACCAAATTGCTTTGTGAGCCCCCGCACCTCGATCTTCACGCCAGTACCTTTCTAGTTGGCCGATGCCACAGTTGCAGCAGTTTTGGCTTTCGCGAGTTCAAGCAGGGTCAGAATGGCAAAAGAGACGGCCAACAGGGTCAGGGCGACAGCATTGGCGCCGACATAATTGAAGTCTACATAGCTCTGATAGATGTGCAGGGTCGCGGTCTGCGTCAGCATTAGGATATTTCCTGATACGACGAGCACCGCACCGAATTCACCAATGGCCCTGGCCACCGTCAATGTCGCCCCATACACAAATCCCCATCGGAGCATGGGGAGCGTCACCTTGAGAAACACTTGCCACTCGTTTGCCCCCAATGTTCTTGCCGCTTCCTCGGTATCCGTTCCGATCGTCTGCAACAGGGGAGTCAGTTCCCGAACGACGAACGGAAAGGTCGCGAACAGCGTCGCCAACACCATGGCGGGCATGGCAAACAGTACTTTGACCCCCAGGGTGCCGAAGAAGGTACCAAGAATCGTTTCGGGGCCGAACAACAGAATCAGCATGAACCCTGCGATGACTGGAGAAACCGAGAAGGGCAGGTCGATCAACCCGCTCAGAACCGTTCGCCCGGCAAAGTGTTGACGCACAAGAACCAGGGCGGTGATTGTGCCGAACACCAGGTTCATGACCAGTACGATCGCCGTAATCTCAAGTGTGAGCATGAACCCGTGCAATGCTTCCGGTCTCGTCACCTCACGCCAGAAGGCCGCGATCCCCTCGTCGAAACTCTGTACCGCGAGATACAGAATCGGACCGATCAGGAGCAGTGCGAAATAGAAGCACACTGAACCGATGAACAGGCGCCGTATCATGGCGGTTATCCGATCTCCGATGGGTGAATCATAGGGAGGGGCCGTTTCGACCATCGGAACCACCGTGGCATCCGTTCGCCTGGTGGTCTGGTCAGGCGCTCCAACAAAACCAGCACCAGAAACGAAATCAGCAGAATGAAGACCGAGACCGATGTAGCGCCTTGGGGGTTGTAACTTTCGATTTCTCCATACACATACACCGACGCCACCTGAGTCTTCATCGGGATGTTCCCTGCGACGATGACGATGGACCCGAACTCGCCTAGCGCTCGGACAAAGGTCAAGAACACACCGGTCAAGAGCCCTGGTAACACGGAGGGCACCGTGATCTTCCAAAAGGTCGTCCAAGGACTCGCTCCCAAGGAGAAGGCTGCTTCCTCCTGCTCGCGCTCCAGTTCCATCAGCACCGGCTGCAACGAACGAATGGTGAAGGGCATGGTCACAAACAGCATCGCCAGGACGATGCCAGGCTTGGCGTACAAGAGGGTGATGTTCCCCTCTTGCAGCCACATCCCGAGAATGGTGGTCGGCCCATAAATGGCGGCAATCATCAATCCAGTCACCAGCGTGGGAATCGCGAAGGGCAGATCGACCAAGGCATTGAGAAACCATCTGCCTGGGAATTCGTAGCGCACCAGTACAATTGCCGAGAGCGTTCCGAAGATGGCGTTAATGATCGTCGTGAGGAAGGCGGCTTCCAGCGTCAAGACCAGGGCGGAGGATGCTTGGGGGGTGCTGATGTCTTCAATGAAGTGGTCGATTCCTCCGATAAACGACTGGTGGGCGATCGCAGCGAGTGGGAACAGGATGAGCAGAGATACGTACCCGACTGCAGCAGACCTGAGAGCGAGTTGAAGTAACGTGTGGGTCGTCATGGTCTGTCCGCCGTTTATTTTCCGCGTGCGAGGTCTTCGACGGTGGTTGTCCAGACCCCGCGAGGTCCAAACAGCGTGCCGCTGATTTTTTCCCAGCCACCCAGGTCGGCAATAGTAAAGAGCTGGCGTGGGAGGGGAAGCGATGTGCGAGCCGAAGCCTGTGCAGCGGCCTGATCGATCGGTCGGAATCCCAGTTCGGCAAAGGCGGCCTGCGCCTCTTTGCTGTGGAGGAAGGAGACAAATGCCTCGGCCACATCGCGTACGTGGTGTTGGTCTACATGCCGGTCGATGACGGCGGCAGGATTCTCGATCCAGACCGTTTCATCGGGAACAATGATTTCGTAAGGACGATGGATTTTGATGCGCGGGAGCAACTCGTTTTCGTAGGTGACGATCACGTCTCCTACCCCGCGCTCGAAAGTCGTAACCGATTCGCGCCCGCTCTTGTCCATCACCTTCACGTTCTTCTGGATGCGCTTCAATAATCCAGATGCATAGGCTTCTGCCGATTCTGCACCTGGTTTTCCCCCGGATCCTGCCTGCTGCTCCGCAAGTTTCAACCCGGCTCCATAAATCGCGATCACATCCCACATCGCGCCGCCCGATGTCTTGGGATTTGGATAGAGGACCTCTACACCGGGTCTGGCGAGATCCTCCCAGACCTTGATCCCCTTCGGGTTTCCCTTTCGCACTCCGAGTGCAACGACTGAGGCAGAGACCATCCCTTTGTGCGGCCCTGTCCGCCAGTCATGGGAAATCAATCCCGCCTTGGCGATCTGGTCGAGATCGCCCTCCAGCGAGAGCACGGCCACGTCCGCGTCGAACCCTCCGATGATCGCCCTAGCCTGGGCGCCAGATGCTCCGTACGAGCTTCGGATATGAACGTCTTGTCCCGTCCGTTCTTTCCAGCTCCGTTGGAACGCAGGAATGATGGTGCGTTCGTAGGCTTCCTTTGGCACGCTATAGACCGCCAGCATCAACTCCTTGGTCTCTCCGGCCATGACGGAATTGGAGAATGCCACCCACGCTAGCAAGACTGGAAACAGGATTGAGACAACCATGATGACTTTTCTCCTTTCGGACGATGACAGCACGGTCAACTCGCGCGCTTCGCCGGTTTTGCCATGGCAAACTGGCTCAGCGTGTAATGATCCAAGATATCGGCGATGGCATTGCGAACTTCACCCATCGCATCTTGCAACGGACAGTAGGGCTTTGTTGCATAGGGACAGTCGCTACACTTTTGATAGGCGGTTTTGCTCACACAGGAAATCGGCGCGAGCGGCCCATCCAAGATGCGGATTACTTGTCCCAGGGTGATCTCGTCGGGCGACTTGATCAGCGTATAGCCGCCCTTCACCCCTCGACGACTCGAAAGGAGACCGGCTCGTTTCAGCGCCAGGAGGATCTGTTCGAGAAACTCGACCGGGATATGTTGGCGCGTTGCGATCTGGTGGCGTTGTAGCGTCAGCTTGCCATGTGCAAGGGTGAGCTCAAGCAGCGCACGGAGGCCGTACTCGCTTTTTTTGGAAAGCTTCATCGGAGTGCCGATCTAATCATGAGTTAGTTAGTCAAGATATGTAACAATAGAGCACCGCGCTACTTCCGTCAAGTGGGAATCTGAAAAAATGAGAGAAACAGTGTAAGGGCTGTGGTCGATAACCTTCCTGATTTTGCAGTGGAAATTTGATGCAACTTGTTGATCCTAGAGGGGTTGTGCCTTGACAGTTTCTGCAAGTTCCTGTTAGCTTCTCTGCTCGTTCCAACGCGCCTCGCGCGAGAATTCAGACTTCTTCAACAACGACTGGACTGTTCGTGACCTTCCAGGATCTCATTCTCACGTTGCATCACTACTGGGCCGACCAAGGCTGCGTCATCCATCAACCCTATGATCTGGAGATGGGGGCGGGCACCTTTCATCCGGCCACATTCCTCAAGTCCCTTGGTCCGGAGCCCTGGCGGGCGGCCTATCCCCAACCGTGCCGGCGTCCTACGGATGGACGATACGGCGAGAATCCCAATCGCATGCAGCATTACTACCAGTATCAGGTCGTGCTGAAGCCGGCGCCGGACAATATCCAATCGTTGTATTTGGAGAGTCTGGCCCAATTGGGGATTAATCCGAAGCAGCACGACATCCGTTTCATTCAAGACGATTGGGAGTCTCCCACCCTGGGTGCCTGGGGCCTCGGCTGGGAGGTGCGTCTCGATGGAATGGAGATCACCCAGTTCACCTATTTTCAGGAAATCGGTGGGATCGAGCTGAATCCCATTACCGTCGAAATCACCTACGGGACTGAACGCATCGCCATGTATCTGCAACAAGTGAATAATGTGTTTGACCTCGCCTGGAACGATTCCGTCACCTATGGAGATATCCATCACGAAACGGAAGTGCAGTTTTCCACCTACAATTTCGAAGAAGGCGATGTGGCGATGCTCATGGCCACGTTTCAATCGTTCGAAGGAGAATGCAGGCGGCTATTGGCGAATCGCGACAAGCGGTTGACGCTTCCGGCCTACGAGTTCTGTATCAAATCATCGCACCTCTTCAATCTGCTCGATGCCCGAGGGGCGATTAGCGTGGCGGAGCGCACAGGCTATATCGCCAGAGTTCGCGCCCTTGCCCGTCAATGTGCCGAGCGCTATATCGAAGAACGGGCGGCGATGGGGCATCCGCTGCTCAATCGCGGGAC
>JANOOS010000216.1:0-4385 GCA_031421455.1 Nitrospira sp. | reverse complement strand
ACCAAATAGACCAAATAAACTAAACAAACATTTTTACCGTATCACGCCCAGCTCCCGGCCGACTGTGGCGAAGGCGGCACTGGCTCGCGCAAGTTGTTCGTGTGTATGGGCCGCAGACATCTGGACGCGAATTCGCGCCTGGCCTTCCGGCACAACCGGGTAACTGAACCCCACGACATAGATCCCTTCCTCCAACAGCCGCTCTGCCATCCTGG
Organism: Nitrospira sp.; assembly: GCA_031421455.1. Lineage (GTDB taxonomy): Bacteria > Nitrospirota > Nitrospiria > Nitrospirales > Nitrospiraceae > Palsa-1315. The sequence goes on along the minus strand of JANOOS010000216.1, from coordinate 4,170 downwards.
TGGCGAGCGAGGCATCGCCCAACAGCACCGGGATAATCGGGTGCTCGCCGGGAACGAGCCGGAATCCGAGATCGGTGAGTTGTGCGCGGAAGAACGATGCGTTCTCGCGCAGCCTGGCCCGTAACTGGTCGCCTTGGGCCACGAGGACGACGGCCCGTTTGGCCGCCGCAGCGATGACCGGGGGGAGCGAATTCGAAAACAAATAGGGTCGCGATCGTTGCCGCAACAGCTCGACGATTTCTTTTCGTCCGGACGTAAACCCACCCGTCGCGCCGCCCAAGGTTTTACCCAGCGTGCTGGTGACGATCTCGATCCGGTCGGCGACACCGAAATGGTCCGGCGTGCCGCGCCCGTTGCGCCCGAGCACGCCGGTCGCGTGACTGTCGTCCACGATCACCGCTGCATCGTACCGATCCGCCAACTCGACGATCCGATCGAGTTTTGCGAGATCGCCATCCATGGAGAAGACTCCGTCCGTCGCGATCAGGCGAAGGCGATAGGATGTCGCGTTGCGCAGCTTGGCTTCCAGGTCAGCCATATCGGAGTGCGCGTAGCGGAGCCTGGTGGCCTTGCAGAGCCGAATGCCGTCGATCAGGCTGGCGTGGTTCAGGGCGTCGCTAATGACAGCGTCTTGCTCGCCGAGGAGCACCTCAAAGAGTCCGCCGTTGGCGTCGAAGCAAGAACTATAGAGGATCGTGTCCTCGGTGCCCAGGAAGGTGCTGATCGCCTGTTCGAGTTGTGTGTGGAGATCCTGTGTGCCGCAGATGAACCGGACGGAGGCCATGCCGTAGCCATGTTCTTGCAGCCCGGCGGCGGCGGCTTGTCTGATGTCAGGATGGTTGGCGAGCCCCAGATAGTTGTTGGCGCAGAGATTGAGGACTGTACCTTGTGCCACACGAATCTCGGCCCCCTGAGGGCCGAGGATCTGCCGCTCAGATTTGTAGAGTCCTGCCGACCGGATGTCGGTAAGTCGTTCCGAGAGGGTCTTCTTGAATGAGGTGTACGCCATTCTCAGTACGCCTTACGCCTCACCCCTTACCCTTCACGGAAATAAAACTACTTTGCCGCATTGGCCTGTATTGATCAACTCAAACCCTTGTGCGAAGTCTTTCATGGAAAAGGTATGGGTGATCACCGGCTTGATATTGAGTCCGGCCTGGAAGAGACCGGTCAAGCGATACCAGGTTTTGAAGAGTCGGCGTCCTGTCACCCCATACACGCGAATGCCCTTGAAAATAATTTCGTTTGGCAGATCAAAAGACACGGATCCGGTTGGAATGCCGAAGAGTGTCACGCGGCCGCCGTTCTTCACGGCACTGAAGGCTTGATGCAATGCCGTAGGGTTCCCCGACATTTCGAGCGAGGCATCGACGCCTTCGCCGGCGGTGATCTCGCGAATGGCGGCGGCGATCTGGTCCGCGGTCTCGGTCTTGGCATTGAGCAGATGATCGGCGCCGACTTGTTTGGCGAGGTCCAGTCGGTAGGCACTGACATCCATCGCGATGATCATGGCGGCGCCGGCCGTTCGTGCGACGGCGGCTGCGAAGAGTCCGGTCGGACCGCAGCCGGTGATCAAGACCGTCTGTCCCGTGAGGTCTTCGACTAAGGCGGCGTCGACGGCATTGCCGAGCGGTTCTTGGAGGCAGGCGAGTTCGGGTGGAAGGGTGGGCAAGGTCTTCCAGAGCACAGTTTCAGGCAAAGCAATATATTCCGCGAACGATCCGTCCCGATCGACGCCGAGGATGCGGTAATTCTTGCACACATGCGCTTGTCCGGTGCGGCATTGGAAACAGTGGCCGCATGTGATGTGCGACTCGGCGGCAACATAATCGCCCACCTTGACGAGCGTGACATCCGAACCGACCTCTATGACTTCACCGCACATTTCATGGCCAATGATGCGCGGCGGGTGGATACGGCTGTGCGCCCAGGGATCCCAGTTGTAAATATGGGCATCCGTCCCGCAGAGAGAGGTGGCGGTGACGCGGATGACGGCATCCGTGGGGCCCGGTGTTGGATCAGGCCTGTCGGTGGCGGTCAACCCTGGTTGTGCCGATGTTTTGACGAGCGCTCGCACGGGTTCATTGTATACCACGGGCTCCTAGCCCGGTCTATCTGGTCTTTCTGGTTCATCTGGTCTATCTGGTTCAACCAAACACACGAGACAGACCGAATAGACCGAATAGACCAGACAAACCAAATGAACAAGATGGGTTGCGCTAGGGTTTGCGAGGTCGGTAGGATGCGACCAATGAAGGCTCTGTACCATCAACGGCTCATACTGTTAGCCGGAATGTGCGGTGTGACACTTTTCTGTTTTGGCGTCATCGCTCCAGTACACGCTGCGTCATCACCGCAAACGGCTTCCTCGTCCAGCCTCACGAAACGGTGGGTGGAGTTCGAGTTGAGCCAAGCAGAGTCGATGAGGAATCCGCAAACCGGCAAGCCGGTCACGCTGACGATTTCTCTTGGAGGCGAGACAGCAGATATGAAGTCGGTGGTGGCGACCTGTGAGTCGATTGCGTTTCAAACTCAAACGGTTACGCTTGCGCCGAATGCAGAGGCAAGGGCGTTGAAGGGGACGGTCACGCTCGAACCGATTCTGATGAGTCGGACTTCTGTGCCACTCAGGGCAGCGCGGGTCCAAGTAACATTTTTTTCTCAATCTCGCCAGGGCAAACTCGAACAGTTCATGCGGCGGGTTGTGTATGTGACGATGGATCGTTTGGAGTCGGCCAATGAGACCAGTGAATTGCTGCCTGTTCGTCCCGAGAAACCACTAAGCGAGGATATTATTCTGGATGAAGCAAAACCAGACGTGGAGCCGGTTTCGCCCGGCACGTTAGCCGAGGAAGACCTGGTCCCGACTGCCTCCCAGGGGGAGGAGAAGGCGTATTGGCAGAATGTGAGTTACCTCATCAGCCAGAGTTGGGCCCGACTGATCCGTGGAATTCGGCGTGAGCCAAGCGGCGACGCGGTGGGGGTGCGATTCAAAATGTTTCCCAACGGCCGCGCCCAGCTGATCAGGATTGAAAAAGGTTCCGGCGCTCGAGAAATCGACGAAGCCGGAATTTATGCGGTCATCAACGCCCAACCGTTCCCGCCGCTTCCCAGCAAGTTGGGAGAAGACGTTGTGGACGTGCATATCCGGATGCGAACCGGTGGTCGGGAGCGGTCTCATGAGGTTCAGTCTGGCGGGAGTCACTCAATTGGCAAGTCTGGCGCAACGGACCAGCCTTCGAAGAAGTAGTGCTAGTCGTGTGAGACTGGAGAGGGTTCGAGGTTCGAAGTTCGAGGTTTTCGGAACTTCGAACCCAGAACTTCTGTTCGCCCTTCCTCGGATGTCTCGCGTTTCACGCAGCACGGTCTGTGGCCGAAAACTTAGGAGGAATGATCCATGTTGAAGCAAAGAGGGCAGAGCTGGCTCGTGCTCTTCCTGTTCGGAGTCATGGCCTGGTTCCCGTTAGCAGCTTACGCAGAGCCGGCTCGTTGGAACCTGGATATCGAGCATTCAACGGTCGAGTTTCGCGTGGCACATATGATTGTGTCAAAGACCGCAGGCCGGTTCATGGACTATGCCGGGTTTATCGAGATGGATGCCGAGGCCGGCATGGTGAAGGCCATTGAGGTGACGATCAAGGCCGGATCGGTGAGTACGAATCACGAAAAACGGGATGCTCACATACGGAATGTCGACTTTCTCGATGTGGAACATTATCCGACGATCATTTTCAAGATGAAGAGCTACAAGAAAGCTGCAGAAGGCTTTATCGCGGTGGGAGACCTCACACTACATGGGGTGACCAAAGAAGTTACATTGGCAGGCCAATATAACGGAGCGACGAAGGATCCCTGGGGCAATACCAGATCCGGATTCAGCGCAGAAGGCAAGCTCAACCGCAAAGATTTCGGGATGGTCTGGAACAAGACGTTGGATAGCGGCGGGCTCGTCGTCGGGGATGAAATCCAGATACGGCTGGACCTCGAATGTATCAAAGCGAAACCTTAACAGGATGCTGAAAAAGCCCGCCAGCAGGGGAGGGGATGGAGGCTGATGATCTTCTGTGCTCGCGCAACGCGCGGCCTCCGAAGGATATGGAAGGGAGCGGCCAAGTGCCCTCCTTGCTCGCAGAACGCGCACGATAAAGCTGTGCTCGTTCGATGCGCGCA
>JANOOS010000215.1:0-4857 GCA_031421455.1 Nitrospira sp. | reverse complement strand
GTCCGGCAGACTGGCTATCAGCGACGATGACCGTGCCATGTTCCACTTCTGCCTGTGCGAGCTGAGTGGCCTCCCGGTTCGTTGAAGGAAGACTGTCGAACAGCTCGATCCGCTGCCCCAGCCACGTGGTCGACAGGGTGCTGTGGATTGTGTTGCGGGTGAGTGGTGGCGAGGGTTGCATGAGTTATCTAAAGGACTGTTGTTTGGTCTATTTGGTTTGTTTCGTTTGTTTGGTTAAAGAAATCCAACGATCTGAACAAAATAAACCAAACAAACCAGATCAACCAAATGAACTGGGCCCGCGCAGTCGGCGGCGAGGTTCGAGCACCAGGTTGATTGTCGCGGCTGGGGCTGAATGGGTGAGGGCTCCGATGGAGATGCGGTCTGGGCCGGCCGCAGCCATCGCTCGCACGTTCTTCAGGGTGATGCCTCCGGAGACTTCCACCAGCGCACGGCCACCGATGAGTTTCACCGCTTGCTTGACTCTGGCGGGAGTCATATTGTCCAGCAGAATAATATCGGCCTTGCCATGCAGTGCGTCGTGAACTTCCGATAACGATTCCACTTCGACAATCACAGGGTTGTCTTTAGACGTTATTGCTTGCGCCATCCGGCAAGCTGTAAGGACAGCCGGTTTCTTGTTTTTTATCAAGGCCAGATGATTGTCCTTGATTAAGATGCCATCGGCGAGCGACATACGATGGTTTGTTCCCCCGCCGAGCGACACAGCCCATTTCTGAAGAGATCTCCAGCCTGGGAGAGTCTTTCTTGTATCCATAATGTGGACTGGATAGCCATGGACGACATGGCAGAAGTGACTGGTCAAGGTGGCGATCCCGGAGAGCTGTTGGAGGAAGTTCAGGGCGACTCGCTCTGCCATTAAGATGGATCGACCATCACCTTCGATCCGCAATAGCACATCTCCAATTTTGGCATGCGATCCATCGCGTCGGGATGGAGTCAGCTTGAGAGAGGCATCGACGGCAATGAATGTTTGAATGGCCGCTGCCATCCCTGCAACGACGAGGGGCTGTTGAGCGATGATCCTGGCGCGGGCAGGGGTCGGTTCGGGAAAGAGCGCTGTTGTCGTGATGTCGCCTTGGCCGAGGTCTTCTTCGAGTCCCTTCCGAACCGCACGCCGGATGTCGACCGCTGGCAGCGCTATCATCTTTAGATCCCCAGCATTGCGCGCAGTTGCTGCTCGCTGCTGGTCAACATGGCGCGGTCACGGGAGAGTGCGCGTAAGCGGTCCCGATGGTCGGTGATCACTTCCGGCGGAGCTTTTGAGACAAAGTCCGCACTGTTCAGTTTGCCGTCGAGCCGCTGGGATTCCTTGTCGGTTTCTGCAATCTGTTTTTCGAGGCGGTCAAGCGCTTTCTTGAGATCCACGTCGCCCTCGACGGATACGCCCATCGTGATGCCGTCTGTGGTGAGGCGGAGTACATTCGATGTTGGCCACTGGGAGAGAGGGACGGGTGAGATCTGTCCTCGCCCGAGATGCGCGAGGTTCCGTTTAAGTGTAACGAGTGTCGCGCTTGTTGTCGGCTCCTCATGGGTCACAAAGACACGTACTTCCTGTCCCGGTGGATAGTTGAGGAGCACGCGAGCGGTCCTGATCAGACCGATGCTCTGCTCAAAAAGGCGAAAGGTTTCTTCTGCCGAGGGCTCGTGCCAGTGCGTTTGAGGGACCGGATAGGATTGGGTGACAATGGTCTCGCCCTCGTGGGGTAAGGTCTGCCAGATTTCTTCGGAAATAAAGGGCATGAACGGATGAAGCAGCCGCAAGAAAACTTCGAGCGTATCCTGAAGCGTTTGTCTGGTTGCAGAACCTTCAGGATGTAAAGGATCCTGGAGGACAGGTTTGATGAGTTCCAGGTACCAATCGCAGTACTCGTGCCAAAAAAATTGGTAGAGGGCATTGGTCGCTCGATCAAACCGATAGGCTTCCAGCTCCATCGTCACAATCCGGATGGTGTCGTTCAGCCTGCTTCGTATCCATAGGCCTGGAAAGGACCGATCGTCTGGAGGTTCTGATTCTTGTATGCCGGTAAGGTGCATGTGGGCAAAACGGGCGGCATTCCAGATCTTGTTCGCAAAATTTCTATAGCCCTCAATCCGTTCCTCCGCGAGTTTGATATCGCGCCCCGGTGAGGCCATCGATGCGAGCGTGAAGCGGAGCGCATCGGTGCCGAACTGCTCCATGACATGCAGGGGATCGATGACGTTGCCTTTCGACTTGCTCATTTTCTGTCCTTCGGCATCGCGTACCAAGGCATGGATGTAGACGTCGCGGAAGGGGACATCGCCCATGAATTTCAGGCCCATCATGATCATGCGGGCGACCCAGAAGAACAGAATGTCGAGTCCGGTGACAAGCGTCGAGGTCGGGTAGTAGGCCTTCAACTCAGGTGTTTGTTCAGGCCATCCCAGCGTGGAGAAGGGCCAGAGGGCGGAAGAGAACCAGGTGTCAAGGACGTCGGGATCGCGAAGAAAATCTCCTTCCCCACAGGTAGAGCATTTCGTAGGGGCATATCTGGCGATGATGGGCTGGGCGTTCTTCGTGATGACTAGTGTGCGCTGTTTCGTTACCTTATCGCCTTGGACCTCTGTGGAGTTGGGCTCGAAAATAAAGTTGGCGTTGCATTTTCTACAGTACCACGCTGGAATTTGGTGTCCCCACCAAATTTGTCGCGAGATGCACCAGTCTTTGATGTCCCGCATCCAGCCGAGATAGTTGTTGGTCCAGCCTTCCGGGATGATGCGAATCTTTCCGGTTTCAACGGCTTCGATCGCCGGTGTGGCTAACGGCTTGATCTTCACGAACCACTGTGGCGACAAATACGGCTCGACTACGGTCTTGCAGCGATAACATTTCCCGAGTGCCATCTTGTGGTCTTCGACTTTCTCAAGTGCACCTCGCTCTGTCAGCGCCTCTACCACAATCGAGCGTGCCTTCTGAACAGGCTTCATAGTGAGGCTCTGGAGCACGGAATCTTCTACCTTCGCCTCATGCAGACCTGCAGGGTCCATCTTTGCTTCCTGGTCAAATAGAGAGATCCTGGAAAGCTTGTGCCGCTCGCCGGCCTCAAAGTCGTTGAAGTCGTGCGCGGGGGTAATCTTCACGGCGCCGGTGCCGAACGTGAGGTCCACCAAAATTGAATCGCCCACGATCGGTATCTCTCGCATGGTCAGCGGCAAGCGAACGTTTTTGCCGATGAGATGGCGATAACGCGGGTCGTCGGGATGGACCGCCACTGCCGTATCGCCCAGCATCGTTTCTGGTCTGGTTGTCGCGACGGTAAGTGTAGTGTGGGGATCGTCCGCAAGAGGATAGCGGATATGGTAGAGCTTCCCTTTCATGTCTTCATGTTCGACTTCGATGTCCGATAGAGCCGTCAGGCAGCGTGGGCACCAGTTGATCAGCCGCTCCCCTCGATAAATTAGCCCGTCTTCATAGAGACGCACGAAGACTTCCAGGACGGCTTTCGATAGTCCCTCATCCATCGTAAATCGCAGGCGATCCCAGTCGCAGGATTCTCCCAGTTGCTTCTGTTGATTGATGATCGTATTCCCGGAGGTGGCCTTCCATTCCCAGACGCGCTTAATGAAGCCATCGCGTCCCAGAGACTCCCGGGAAGCACCTTCGGCCATGAGCTGCTTTTCTACGACGTTTTGCGTGGCAATCCCGGCGTGATCGGTGCCGGGCAACCAGAGCACATTGCGGCCCTGCATGCGCCGCCAGCGTATGAGAATGTCTTGTAGCGAATGATTCAGCGCGTGGCCGACATGGAGTGAGCCGGTGACATTGGGTGGGGGAATCACGATGGAGTATGGTTGCCCTGGATGGGCCGGCGAGGCGCGAAAATAGCCTTGTCGGATCCAGACGTCATACCATCGTGCTTCAACCGCCTTAGGATCGTAGGTTTTGTCGAGTTGGGGTCTGTTCATTCAGTCTTCGTCCGTTGTTCGGGAATGGTGAGCGAGACAAGCAAGACGTGCGCGACAGGAAGGTCTGAGTTAGAGGTTCTGAGTTAATCCGGACAACTCAGAACTTAGAACTCAGAACTCACAACTACTTCACCAGTTCCGCTTTTCTCGCAAGTCTCGCGAGTCTCGCGCGAATAAACAGGGCATCTTAGCATGCGGGTGCCGGCCTCTCAAGGCGACGTGGGTACATAGATAGCTTGAGGGGTGTAGAGCCTTATGCTATACAGACTCACACAAGGCGAGGGCGAAGGGTTCGTTCCGCTTCCACTTTTTACAATTGGGAGAGACTATGGCCACAGGCCGTGAAAAAGATCGTAAGACGAGAAAGAAGCATCGGAAGAATGTCGCACGGGTGAAGGCGCTGGTAATAGCCAGACGGAGCAAGAGTAAGAAGAGCAAGAAGGGGTAAGCCGGGACCCAGGCGAGGGGCACTGGGGACGTAAGGCGTAAAGGGTAAGGCGTGAGGGGGTCGAGCGGGATTCGCCTAACGTCTCACGTTTCACGCCTCACGATAAAGCTCCTAGCCGCTAGCCCCGCGCCTCTCGCTCAAATATTGGCGCTTGCAGCAGAAGCGTTCATGAATAATGGGGCTAGGCAGCTTTCGTGAGGCGTGTGATCTCTGCTTTGATCTGCTCTTCGGCCAGATTCGGGACGAGGCGCAAAACAGCCTGTTTGACCTCTTCTCGGGCCGTCGCCTGAACGAGCGCTTCGGTCATTTCTGCAGCTTGTTTGGCGGCAGCCTGTTGGATTTCTTCCTTGATGAGTCCTTCAAGCGAATCGAGTTGTTCCCGAACCATGTCAGACAGCGCGGTGCGAACGGCATTGAGTTCTTCGCGGACGAATTGATCGATACGCTCCTTGATCAGGGGG
>JANOOS010000214.1:0-19141 GCA_031421455.1 Nitrospira sp. | reverse complement strand
CCTTGAGTCCAATGGGTCTTCTTCAATGGCGACCGTCTGTGGCGGGAGCCTTGCGTTGATGGATGCCGGCGTGCCGATCAGCAAAGCTGTGGCCGGGATCGCGATGGGATTAATCAAGGAAGGCGATCGGGTCATGATCCTTTCCGATATTCTTGGGCTGGAGGATCACCTGGGTGACATGGACTTTAAGGTCTGCGGCACCAAGCAGGGTGTGACCGCGCTACAGATGGACATCAAGATCGGCGGTATTACGTCGGCCTTGATGCAGAAGGCTTTGGAGCAGGCCAAAGCCGGACGCTTGCACATTTTGAGTTGTATGGAAAAGGCGCTCCAAGCGCCAAGGACCACGTTGTCTGCCTACGCGCCACGGATTTTCACGATGAAGGTCAAGCAGGATAAGATCCGGGAGATCATCGGTCCGGGCGGTAAAACGATCCGTAGCATCATTGCGGATTGCGGAGTCAAGATCAATGTCGACGACAGCGGAACCGTGACGATCGCGTCGGTCGACGGAGCCTCGGCCGAGAAGGCCAAGGAAATGATCAGCCGGATTACCGAAGAAGTCGAAATCGGGAAGATCTACATGGGCACGGTTCGGAAGATCATGGACTTCGGGGCGTTTGTCGAGGTTCTTCCGGGAACCGATGGGCTGGTGCATATCTCGCAACTGGCGCACCACCGAGTCCAGGCGGTATCCGATGAGGTGAAGGAAGGCGATCAAATCCTGGTGAAAGTTCTGGAAGTGGATCGGCAAGGAAAGATCCGCCTCAGCCGCAAAGAAGCCATGCCGGCTCCGGCCGGGGCCGGTGCGCCGGATCCGTCCGCCAGGTAGCTGCCTTGTATCGCAAGCTCGTTCTGGACAACGGAGTGCGGGTGGTGACTGAACGGATGCCGACGCTCAAGTCGGTCACTGTCGGTGTCTGGGTCAACGCCGGGTCGCGGGACGAGCAGCCATCTCAGGCCGGCTATTCCCACTTCATCGAGCACATGCTCTTCAAAGGGACGCGCAATCGTTCCTCCGCGGAAATTTCACGCGAAATCGACGCGCTCGGCGGAGAGATGAATGCCTTCACCTCGCGTGAGACGACGACCTATTATGTGAAGGTGTTGGATCAGCAGTTGGAGCGAGCGCTCGAACTCCTCTCGGATCTGTTCCACCACTCCCGTTTCGCACCCAAAGAAATTGAAAAAGAAAAACAGGTCGTTCTGGAAGAAATCCGCATGGTCCAGGACGATCCGGAAGATCTCGTGCAAGAGCTGCACATGGGTCAAGTGCTGGGACGTCATCCGCTCGGTCGTTCTATTCTAGGCCGAGAGACGACGATCAGAGGGCTGCGACGCCGGGATCTGCTGAACTATATCGAGACCTACTACGATCCTGGGCAGACCGTGGTTTCGATTGCCGGGAATTTCGAGCAGGCCAAACTTGACCGGCTGGTTGTGCGGTATTTCGGCAAGGGCCGATCCACAAAGGCGGCCCCCATCAAGGGGCGCCGTCCTCCTGACGTGCACGGCGGTGTCTTGCTGAAGAAAAAACGGTTGGAGCAGGTGCATCTCTGTCTCGGGCTCAAAGGCGTTGTCGCAGGACATCCGGATCGGTATGCGTTGTATGCGCTCAACAGCGTATTGGGCGGCAGTGTCAGTTCACGACTATTCCAGGAAGTTCGAGAGAAGCGGGGTCTCGCCTATTCGATTTACTCCTTCTTGTCCGGTTATTCGGATGGCGGCATGATCACGGTGTATGCGGCGACAAGGCCGAAAGAGGTGGATCGCGTCGTGGATCTTGTCTGCAGGGAGATTCGACAGATCGGGATCAAAGGTGTCGAACGCGCTGAGCTTGAACGGGCGAAGACTCAAATGAAGGGCAGCTTGATGCTGAGCCTGGAGAGTTCGCACAGCCGCATGAGCAAATTGGCGAAAGACGAACTCACCTATGGCAGGCATACGTCGCTGGACGACATGCTGGCTCATATCGATCGCGTGAATGTGGAACAGGTCTTTAATGTGAGCCGTCAATTTTTCAAGCTGAACTCGCTGGCGATCACCGGGCTCGGGCCTCTCGCCACGCGCAGTTTGCAAGCCTATAGATAAAAGCTCCCTCATAGGATCTCGTCGAGCCCTCAAAGAGAAGATACGCACACGCCGATAGTTAGACGTAAGGTGTTGATTATTAATCGTCTATTGAGTACGATCCTAAGCGGTCGACAGGGGAAACAATTTCTTGACAGAATTTCATGATTTCAGTACCATGGCGAAAAATTTCTGACAACGATTCTCATTGAGGGATGCAGCGCGAGGAAGCGCAAAGAAAACTGAGCAGAATGCCTGAACTCCTGGCTCATAATCCCTGACACAGTGTTGTAACGTTCATCGTCCTTGGAATACGTATCTATCGGTTATTGTGGCTGTTAATTTAATAAAGGAGGGACTAGGTATGCCAAAGGCCATACTTATCGCCGCCGTGGCAGTATTGTTCATGTTCGGCATGCTGACGACGGAGTTTGCCGTTGCAGCAGATGCCCCCGGGGTTGGTCCAACTGACAACATTGCCGGTGGAAAGCCGATGAAGGGTGAAGTCACCAAGACGCTCAAGGGCCGGGTATGGTCACAATGGGCCGACAATCCGGATGGAGAGTTGCTCTTCGGAATTCAATATTGGAACAGCGGCGAGCCGGCATCCGGAACCCCGAATGGCCGTTCATCTTCCGATCTCGATGTGAAGCCGCCGGATCCATTGCTCACGTGTTGTGGTTGGGGCTTTGTCGGTGGAACGGATAAGAATAGCCCCTATTCTGGATGGTACCATGCCACGACGACCGTCCGGCTGGCGGTGAAGGACAAGGCTCTCATGGACCAGATCATCAAGGCTTCCCAGGAACTCGTCGCGATGGAAGTGAGCCTGGATGGCCGGACGATCACCGGCTTTAAGGTTATTAAGGAATAGGCCTTAACAAGCGATAATTCTTTCATGTTCTGTTAAGGGGGACACGATGATGAAGCTTCAAACGAAAGGCTGGGCCGTGATGGCCGCTGTAGCGTTGGTAGCCTCTGCGGCTTCCAGCGCGCTGGCAATCGAATCATTCCAGGAGCGTTTTGAGTGGGGCGATATGAGCAAGCCGACCACCATACAGGGTCGGGTGATCGTGCTTGATCCGTACGATGAGGCGGTTTGGATTAACGTGGCCGTGTTCGGCGGCAACGCTGAAAGCGGTCTCTACTGGCAGAAGATTCATCCTGGCAAGACCCTGAAGTTTTATGCAGACAAGGGTGCGTGGGATGAACTCAAGAAGATGGGCCGTCCCCATGCGGGACCGACTGCCGCGAAGGAAGTGCCGCCTGGCAGCACGACCGACTTGATCGAGTTTGTTGCGACAGAACCAGAGCAGAATCATCGTGTCATTTCCTCAGTCAAGAAACTTCAGGAAGTGGCAGGATCCATGGGGAAGCCTCTGAGCATCTCCGGTCTGCGGTTGAAGGAGTGCGCGGGGAAGAGCGAAGTTGAGGCAGGTTGTGCAGCAGCGAAGCAAGGCCTCAATACCTCACCGAAGTCTCCAGACGGGGCCGCGGTAGCCATGCAGTATGATGTGTTGCTTCCAGGTGGAGCGCCCATCGCCGGTTTGATTCCCTGGACTGCGAAGTACAACCTCGGCTCCTCCGGTCATCACTGACCTGAGACGATCACAGACTTTAAAGGCGGCATCTCCGAAAGGGGATGCCGCCTTTTTTATTCTCAGCGAAAAATAGAAGTGGCATAAGAAAAAGCAGCATGCCCCAGTTTTGTGGTTCTAAGGTGACCTATTCCCGCATCGGTCATCGAAGGAGTGACCCAGCATGAGTGACGCCAAGAACCAGACCATCGCCTTGAATGTCCGCTTGAAGCCCAGCGAGTCCTCGGCGCATCCACGGGCGACGAACTACACGAACGTTGGCGTGGCGCAGGGGATTGCCTATCTCGATTTCGGCTTCATCGAGCCGACCCTGCTGGCCGCCATTGCCAAAACGGCAAAGGACGGCAACTCGGCGCCCAAAGGATTGGAAGGCACCCTCGTCACTCGCGTGGCGATGAGCGTGGATGTGCTGGCGCGATTGCATCAGCAGATTCAACAAGAGTTAGTCGGCCTGCGCGAGGCGCGGCAGCCGAGGCCAAAAGCAAAGGAAGAATAGGCCAAGGTGGTGGCATGAAAAAGATCGTTCAAATTCTGTTATTTCTTTCGCTGCTCGGAGTGCCGATAGGAGCGATGGCGGCAGAGGGGGTGGAGTCCCAGCAATCGGTCCAGACCGCGCCTTCCTTCGCTCTCTCGACACACCCCGGCAAACCGGCGTGGCTGACGCCGGACAAAGAAGCGACGCTGGTGGAGGTGCGGAAGATTTTGAGAGAAGCCCGAGAGGTAGCAGAAGGTATTCAAACCCCTTCTCCTGTGCTCAGTGACCGACATCGACGCAAGGCGTTGGAGCGGGCCAAGAACATGCTGCTAAATAAGATCGAAGAGGCCCAATTGCAGGCTGGCGATGTGACGATTACGTCGACGCTCACTCCCGAAAGCAGAATCGGCTTTAATCGGAGGCTCGCACAGGCTCAGGCTATGTATGGCTTCACAAACGAGGCGGTGCAAACGGTCTCGATCGAGACGGTGACGGGGGAGAGTCTACTGCTGCTGGTCGAGGCCCTCGTGAAGTCCGGCGATATTCCTGCGGCCATCAAGCTTGCGGAGACACAATTACCCAAAGATGGGGTGGAACTCTACCGTCAAAAGACGGCAACGACCATCTTTTCCTACATTGCCGAGGAACAACACAAAGCCGGGGACGTGAAAGCTCGTGAAACGCTTAATCGCGCGGTCAAGGAACGGCCGATTTTCAAGTTTTCACATACCACCGACTACATCCATGCCTTGATTCCTCTCGGTCGTGCCCAGGCAGCCTTAGGCGACAAGGCTGCGAGTGCTGAGACCTTCCAGCAGGCAATCGAGGCTTTGTCCATCAAACGAGAGGACCGGAATCCGTCGAGCTCGCTCATGGTAATCGCCAAGGCGCAAGCCGAAACGGGCGATCGAATCGCCAGTGAACAATCGTTTCGACGGGCCATTTCACTGCGAACGGGGCCGCGCGATCTGACCTGCTTAGCCTGGGCGCAGGCCGTCAACGGACAGCGTGAAGCGGCCTTGCAGAGCATTAAGCTGGCCATCGAAGATGCGGAGAAACTACCAGTGGAAGAACAGGGACGAGCGCTGAGTGATCTCGTGCCATGGCAATTGGAGATCGGAGAACGTGAAGGAGCATTAGAGACGATTGAGAGGCTGCGACGATCTGGTGCGCTCGTTAATGCAAGGGTCTTGGCGACACGATTTGGATTTTTCGACAAAGCATTCGCAATTGAAGATGATAGGCAGAGCACTGATGCTGAGCGAGCAAGTTTTCTTCGTCATCTCGTAAAACGACTATTGGAAACCGGCGATCCGATAGGGACGCGCGAGAAGTTTCAACAATTATCGCGGGAGGCAACCCTTCTGCGGAACAAGTTACCAGAAGATCGGTCAAAATCTGAGTGGATGCTTGCCGATATCGCGGTCGTTCAAGCTGCAGCCGGTGATCTGGAAAATTATAGACAGACGATCAAACAGATGGCCACTGGATCTCAAGTGCTTATTGCATATGAGAGAGTTGTTGACGCGTTTATCCATAAAGACGATCTACCCACGGCAACGCAGATTATTTCTGAAATGAAAGAAGAGAATCACCCGGTTACCGTCATATTCGGAAATCTAGGAACCGCCTATGGCATATCAGGAAAGGTCGTCGCCGGCAAAGCCTGGGCTCGACAACAACAAAATCCGTATGAGAAATCGAGTGCGTTGCTCGGTGTTGCGCAAGGTCTTTTAACCCACCACGGCATCGAAAAGATGTGGCACTCACAACTTCCACGCAGAAATATCTGCCCTGACATGTCCAAATACGATTGACGTTGTCACCAATGGAGGAATTATCCCATGGCCAATGCATTAAAGACTTACTTCGATTTCTCTCAGCTTTCCATGGCAGCCTATGCCTCCCTAATCCCTGGGTCGCCAAGTGCAATCGCCCTGACGGGAGCAGGATTCTCCACTCCCCTCGCCAATCAGTTTGTATCGACGAACAATGGGTACGAAGTCAGATCTGTCTCTCCTTCGAATGACCCACTCTCGTTTGGGTTTTCTGCGACTCTGTTGGAAAAGCTGGATAACGGTAATAGAACTGGCCAATTCACATTGGCCATTCGCGGGACGGATGATGCGGCGGATTTTCTCATCGACGCCGTTAGTGTAGGGATTCTCGGATCAGAGAATCTGAATCCGCAATATGGAAAGTTGAAAGATTACGTCGATTTCCTCCTTGATCTGGATAACGGGTTTCTCACAGCAACTGATAAATTGATTGTTACAGGCCATTCCCTCGGCGGTTTTCTCGCTCAAGGGTTAGCTGCGGACTCAGCGTATGCTTCACGGATCGACAAGGTCTACACGTATAACGCCCCCGGATTCGGCGGTGCTGCAGGGACCATTCTCGAAGCCCTGGGTGTTACCAATCCGCTGATCGATGCCGCTTCTGCGGCGAAAGTCACGAACCTGGTTGCCTCGAACGGCCTCTCGCCGATCGCGGGGTTGGGTGCCCACATTGGCCAAGTGCTGCCGGTTTTCATTGGGGAAGAAAACGGGGACATTCTGCATTATCGAGCGGCCTGAGGCGCTAAGCGGGGGTTAATGATGCCACGGACTGCGCGTGCGTCAGTCGGAGGCTATTGTTACCACGTGATCAATCGGGGTAACGCCCGGTCCGAGGTATTTCATGCGGATGGGGACTACCAGGCGTTTCTGGATCTGCTGAGCCAGGCGTCCCAACGTATTTCCATGCGCGTGCTGGCGTACTGTCTCATGCCCAATCATTTTCATCTCGCGCTCTGGCCCTCCCACGATAGGGAGTTGAGTCGATGGATGCAGTGGCTGTTGACGGCCCATGTCCGACGGTACCATCGGTGGCACGACTCAAGCGGCCATGTCTGGCAAGGCCGGTTCAAAGCCTTTCCGATCGAGCAAGACGATCATCTCCTGACGGTGTTGCGCTACATCGAGCTGAATCCAGTCCGGGCGCATCTCGTATCTCGAGCCGAAGACTGGCGATGGTCGAGTGCCCGTGCGTGGCGGGAATCCAGACAAGGCCCTCGTATGGAACCCGGACCTGTTGTACGGCCAGAGCCGTGGCTCGACTGGGTGAACGAGCCGATGGAGGAGATGGAGATTCAACGGATTCGACAGAGCGTGAATCGCAATGCGCCGTTTGGATCGGACGCATGGACTACGGTGTCGGCGGAGCGGTTGGGGCTGGATGCGAGCCTCCGTCCGATCGGACGCCCGCAGAAACTGGTGGAAATGTAGAATGTCCCCGTTTCTTCGTCCCTACGGGGATCAGGACAATGACAGCCTGGATGGACGAACGTGGGGTGCTCACTTGATGAGAAATGGTGCCGTGAAATTAGCCTTGACACAGTAGGGCAACCGGCAGTATCGTCCACTGCTTTTTGTAAGTATGGATACCGAAATACTTCCATTTTGTGTGCGGCACTTCACATCGGAGACAGACTGACATGAGGGCAATAGGTTGGACGCGCGGATCGCTGGTGCTGAGCTTGGGTGGGCTGCTGATTACCGGCAGTGTGACGACACTGCTCTTGAGCCAAGAAGCGGTAGCGGAAACTCAACAGACAGGCACGCCGCTCTCGAACCCAACAACAAGGACAACCCAAGCCGGTCACGCAGCAAAGATTACGCCGGAACAAGAAGCGGCGCTGGTGGAGGTGCGGAAGATTCTGCAGGAGGCTAAGCAGGCAGCAGAGAGCTATACACTGCCCAGCAAGCTGACATCGACTCCCACGATGCTGCGCGCATTGGAGCAGAGAAAGACCTTGCTGTTGGAAGAAATCGAACAGGCCCAACTGCGCGCTGGGGACCTTGCGGCTGCAATGGGAACCAAACGCCTCGATCTACTCGCGTTAGCCCAAGCTCAGTATGGAGATATCAAAGGAGCCATCCAAACCGCTACACGCAACAGGGTGGCCGAAAACGAACTGCTCACTCTCGTCGACACCGTGATCAAGGCCGGAGATATCCCCGCAGCGGTCACCGTGGCCCAAAGCAATTTCGCAAAGAATGGGGTCGAGCTTTGGCGGCAACGCAACCAGGCGGCGGTGTATGCCCTGATTGCCAGGCGACAGCATGAAGCCGGCGATCCTGAGGCACCGGCCATGTTACGGGACGCCATCAAATCAGTGCCAGAACCCAACCATACGCCGGATCGCTATCTGGCTCTGCTGCATGTCGCACGAACACAAGCCATCATGGGTGATCGAGCAGGGAGCGCGGACACCTTTCGCAAAGCGATTGACGCTGGGCTAGCCCAACGAGAACTGTTTGAAAAAGTGGAAGCGCTCCGGGTTATTGCCAAAGCGCAGGCTGAGAGCGGGAACAGGTCGGGCAGTGATCAGACATTTCAGCAGGCGATCCAGATAATTGGTGCTGCTCCGCTTCCAAGAATCTTCAATTCGGGATGTATTGCGTGGAGCCAATTTGTCACTGGAAACGCGCCCGCAGGAATTCAGACCTTTCAGCGAGCCATTCGGAATGTTGAGCAGGTGGAAATGGCCAAGAGAGGCCAAGTTCTGAGGGAGCTGGGTAATTGGCAAGTCAAGGCAGGAGATGTTTCAGGTGCTCATGAAACAGTTCTTCTTATACTTCGGAGGGCAGAATCGTTATCCGACCTAAAAGCAAAAAGCACGGCAATCACCTCAGCTGCTGGCTTGGCTGTGTTGGTTGGAGATCCGAAACAGGCTATCGAGCTGACAGCGCAAGTCACCGACGATTGGGAGCAAGCCGGACTCTTGTCTTCCATCGCCAAAACCCTAGTCAGAACTCACGACCCGTTTGGGTCGCCGGAAGTGTTTCAACAGTTGGCCGAGACAGCGGCGGCACTGTTGAAGCACCCACCGCCAAAAGACAGCAGCAAGAAGGACACCATGCGCTTCTCCCTTGCGCTGGTCCAGGCTGCAGCTGGTGATGTTCCAAGTGCACTTCGTACCGCGGACACGATCAGTCATTTGTCGTTACGCGTGCAGGCCTATGGAAGAGCGGCAAGACTGTTGACTGCAAAGGCAGACTTTGCACATGCGAAGCAAGTGATCCAAGCCATGGACGAAGAATGGTTAGCCTGGTTTGAGAGCGAAAGCGCTGTGCAAAAGCTTGCTCAGGCCCAAACAAGAGCTGGTGATGAGCCAGCAGCCATCATTTGGGCACAGCAACAGAAAAATATGTATGCCAAAGGCGATGCGTTATTGGGTGCTGCACTTGGTCTCATGGAGCGAGAGGGTATCGTTGATGTGGAGCGGTTGACTCCCGAAACATCCATGAGAGATCAATGCCCGAGCTTGCTAGTTCCGTCTCTGTGATTCTTTAAGGAGGACATCATGTCGAGCGAATTCAACACCTACTTCCAGTACTCCCAATTCTCGATGGCAGCTTATGCGCAGTTGCTTAATACTTTTACAGGGCCAATTTCACAAAGTCAGCTTGTTGCAGCAGGGTTTTCAAGTGGGCTGGCCGATCAGTTCTCCCCTCGCTACACAGTCCTTAGTCATCTTGAGAATGGTCCTTCAGGGTTCTCGGCCACTCTCTTCGAGAAGATCGAGGCTAACGCAGATGGATCACACGATAAGATCCTTGCCATCCGAGGGACAGATGGTCCTGTGGATCTCCTGGTTGATCTGGTGAATGTAGCGTTAGCAGGCTCTACAACACTGAATCCACAATACATCGCGCTACGAAATTACATCGGTGTGCTCAGCGCCGATTCGAATCTTTTGGGCACGGGAAACTTCACGGTTACTGGGCATTCTCTCGGTGGCTTCTTAGCTCAAGGCTTGATGGCAGACAGTGAGTTCAAGGACAGGATCGACAAAGTCTATACGTACAACGCACCGGGATTCGGCGGTGCTGCCGGGAGCATTCTCGAAGCGTTGGGTGTTCCCAATCCGCTGATCGACCCAGCCTCTGCGGCGAAAGTCACGAACTTGGTTGCCTCGAATGGCCTCTCACCCATCGCGGGGTTGGGTGCCCACATTGGCCAAGTCCTGCCGATCTTCATCGAAGCCGGATCGCCGCGCAACAATCACCAAATCATGACCCTCACCGACGCGCTGGCGGTCTATGATCTCTTCGGCAAGATCGATACGCAAGTGCAGGTCCAGCCGGTCACCGACATTCTGAATGCCTTGTCGAACGAGCCTGCCACCAGCCTCGAATTGGCCGTCGTGGCGCTCCAGAAATTGTTCGACCCCACCCAATCACTCACGCTTCAGACCGGCAATCGTGACACGCTGTATAACGCGATTCAAACCTTGGCAACCAATTCCAACGCGGATGGCGCCAAGGTGGTCGTCAGTTTGGTAGGCGAGTCCGCGAGTGACCTGCAAACGATGGCCCAGTTCACTTCGACGCTAGCTCTGGCAACCCGTTATGCCCTGCGGGAGTTGAACCCCTTCGTCATTGCAGGGAGTGCGGCCCTCTATAGTCCTCACAACCAAGGCGGCGCGCTCGAGCTGTTTAACGCGAGTACAGGGACGGGTGAACTGACGACGGAGTATGTGACCGACCGGGCAGCGTTCCTGGCCAAGAAGATGGAGATCAACAGGACGGACGGTGGACTCTTAACCAGCCTGACCGGTGTCTTCAACGATGTGCACTTCAAGGATTACCAGAGCGGGTATGAGATTTCCGCAGGGTTGTTTGCCCAAATCGTGACGACCCCACAGGAGTATCTGTTTGGTTCAGCTAACTCAGAGACGCTCACCGGTAATAGTGCCGATGACCAGCTCTACGGTGGGAACGGCCATGATGTCCTGCTGGGGCAAGGCGGCACCGATTATCTCGAAGGCAATGGTGGTAACGATACTCTGACCGGTGGGACAGGCAATGACGAACTGCGTGGCGGCGCGGGCTTCGACACCTACATCTATAACGCGGGCGACGGCACGGATCAGATTGAAGATGCGGATGCCACGGGGCGGATCATCTTTGATCAGAAGCTCTTGCAAGCTGGCATCCGACGGACGGGCGATGCGGTGGAGACCTACACCAGCCTCGACGGCTCCCAGACCTACGTCCTCTCCGGCGGCCACTTGCTCGTGAACGGCGTGCTCACGGTCAATGCCAACTTCGAGAGCGGGCAGTTCGGGATTCAGCTGCGAGATCTGAGCGACATGGCCGATTCAACCGTCCCGACGCAAGGATCTGTGCAGCGTGTGGCGAACAACCAGATCATCTTCTTTGTCAATCAGGGTGGGACAGACAATTGGCAGGTAACTGGGACCAGCCTGGGTGATAGTTTCAGTCCGGCACTAGGCGATGACCGGTTGTATGGATTGGACGGTCCGGACTTTATGATAGGTAGCGGGGGTCGTGATGCCCTCTATGGTGGGAATCAGAATGATTTTCTGATCGGCGATGCATCTGGTCAGCGTGGGGCGTTGGCTCCACCAGGGCAAGATTTCTTGGATGGCGGGGACGGGGACGATACGCTGCTCGGCTACGGGAATGACGACGTCTTGCTGGGTGGGGAAGGTGCGGATCAATTATTAGGGGATGATTATCCTGAGGAGTCCGTTCGTTGGATTGGACACGACTATCTCGACGGCGGGGCCGGGAACGATCTGCTGTTCGGAGGCCTCGGCGAGGACGTGCTGCTGGGGGGCGACGGCAACGACGAATTGCGGGGTGATAATGTCAATGGTGGTGGGTGGAATGATATTTCTGTAGACCAGAACAGTCAGCAGATATCGATCTTCAATCCCACCGGCCGACCCACGCGCGCCACCGCCAACGGTGGCGCGGACTACCTCGACGGCGGTACGGGGAACGACACTCTTATTGGTGACGGCGGCAACGATATTCTCTCTGGCGGAGCGGACGACGACCAGCTGTACGGTGATGATTTTGCCGACGATCAAGCGTTCTACTTCTCCCAACCAGGCGATGATGTGCTGGATGGCGGCGCGGGTGATGATCTCTTGGCCGCTGGCGATGGGGCAGACTCGTTGTCGGGCGGCGCTGGTATCGACACCTTGTTTGGCGATAAAGGCGATGATGTCCTCGACGGTGGAGCCGAGGCCGACACCCTGCTCGGCGGCGACGGTGGGGATCAATTGTTCGGTGGCGGCGGGAATGATCTTCTATTCGGCGATGGCCTCAACAATCAATTTGTGGCCGGGACGATCGGTGGGGCCGATTTCTTGGATGGCGGGGACGGCCATGATGAGCTGCAGGGTGGGGTGGGGGCCGATATGCTATCTGGCGGGGCCGGCAATGATCGACTATTTGGCCAAGGGAACGACGACACGCTCTTTGGGGATGAGGGCGATGACGCCATCGCGGGTAATGACGGTAACGATTTCTTGGATGGCGGAGTCGGCAATGACATCCTGGAGGGAGGCATTGGTGATGATACTCTGTTCGGCGGCGCCGGGGCCGATGTCTTGGCCGGCAGCGCGGGCGCCGATATCTATGTCTTCAACCTTGGCGATGGGATCGATACCATTCAGGATACTGCGGGGGAAGGGAATCGGCTCGTGTTTGGGGCTGGGATTTCTGCCGATGATATTGGGGTCGGCATCGGGTCGCTGGTGGTGCGGGTGGGACTCACGGGTGATGCCGTCCATATCCAGGGGTTCGATCCTGGGCAGCCGACCGTGCCGGTCGGGATCGCGACGTTCGAGTTCGCCGATGGGACGACGCTCACCCAAGCAGATCTCGTCGCCCGCGGCTTCGATCTGGTGGGGACGGCCGGTGATGATGTGTTGAACGGTGGGGAACTTTACCGAGGGATCTATGGCTTGGATGGCCATGATGTCCTCACCGGCGGGGCGATCGACAATGTGCTCGATGGGGGCGGTGGCAATGATGTGATCGTTGGAAACGGGGGCGTCGATCAGTTATCCGGTGGGACCGGGGACGATGTGATGCGGGGCGGCACTGGCGAGGATGTCTTGCTGGGCGGGATTGGAGAGGATCACCTTTTTGGGGAAGACGGGGATGATCAGCTTGATGGTGGTGCCGGGACGGATGTGCTGAATGGGGGAACTGGACAGGATACGTATGTCTTCGGTCGTGGCTCAGGGCATGACATGTTGCGGGATTCCCCGGTCGAACAATCCGGTCCGAATACGATCCAACTCACCAGCAACATCAGTCCCAATGAAGTGCGCCTGCAAGCCCGCCGATCGGAGGACGGAGTCAATGTGGTGCTCGAGATCGATGGAACGCAGGATGAACTCACGCTGCTCGGTGCCGCTGACCCCAGCCTGCTACCGATCAGTCAGATCCTCTTTGCCGATGGAACGAGTTGGGATCTCGCCGAGATTCTGAGTCGCATTGTAGGCTTGCACGTCACGGCGTCGCCTGCCGGAAGTTCTCTGGAGGGGACAGGGTTTCGGGATGTATTGATTGGGGCGCAAGGCAATGATGAGCTGGACGGGCGGGGTGAGGCCGACCGGATGGTTGGTGGGGCCGGCGACGACCGCTACCGGGTCGATCATCCGGGTGATACCGTGGTGGAGCTTGTCGGGGAAGGGACGGACACAGTGTTGAGCCAGATCGACTATGTGCTTCCCGATCATGTGGAGAATCTTCTCCTACGGACGACGGACCAACCGACCACGGATCCGGTTCGTGGTGAGGGCAATGCGAGTGACAATCTTTTGATCGGGAACTTTGTGAATAATGTACTGATCGGTGGGGCAGGCCACGATACCTTCTGGGGCGGATTCAGCCTCGGCAGCGACTATGGACCAGGCAACGATGATTTGTACGGTGGCACCGGGGACGATACCTACGTCGTGGAGGGCACGTTCAACGGCTTCGATACGATCCATGATGTGGCACTGCTTGGAGAGGGGAATCGCCTGCAATTTGGCACTAGCGTCCGTCCGGAGGATGTGCTGTTCGTTCAAGAGGGCGCATCGCTCCGCATTACCAATGCTGGAGGAACGGATGGCGCGATTTTGGCCGATTTTGACCCCAGTGGGATAACCGGATCGTTGGTGACCGAGATCGTGGCCTTCAGCAGCGGGATCGAAGACGTGACGGGCGGCTATGAAACGCGCCTGCTGGCCTTGATGAATCCGACGTTGGGCAGTGACAATGCCGAGACTATGGCTGGCACAGTGAATGCTGAAGTCATGAAGGCGCGGGGCGGGGATGATGTGATTGCGGGCGGAGCGGGAAACGATGTGTTGCTCGGTGGAACCGGCCACGACATCTATCTGTTCAATGAGGGCGACGGTTTCGATCTGATCGATGACCAATCTGGAGCAGGAGAGACCAATTTGGTGCAGTTCGGCGCCGGCATCACGCAGGAGATGCTACGCGTCTCGTACAACGGAACCTCCGGCATCGGAGGCCTGTCGGTCCGGATCGGTGCGTCGGGCGATGGGCTCCATTTCCTCGGCGTATCGGCCGATGATCCCACGGCGTCGCATGCGATCGACACCTTTCATTTCGCAGACGGATCGCAACTCACGTTTGCCCAATTGTTTGAGCGCGAAGTCCTGGTGCAAGGAACCGGACGGAGCGACGGCGAGATGTTTGGAACCGTTGCGAATGATCGGATGATGGGCCTCGGCGGATCGGAGAGCCTTTCCAGCGGTGCCGGAGACGACCAGCTTGAGGGGGGAGCAGGAAACGATGTCCTGCAGGGAGGAGAGGGAGAAGACACCTATATTTTCCAATTAGGCGCCGGGTTCGATCGCATCGAAGATGACGCAGAGTTGATCGACGATGGACAAGGGGGGCATTTGGCAAACAATCGCATCCTCTTTGGTCCGGGGATTACCCTTGCCGATCTCTCGTTCGTGGAAGTCGACTTGACGATACGGGAAATTCTGGTTGGATCGAATGGGGACCGGATTGAATTGCCGAATTTGGTGGATTACGCGCCAGGCCTCCGCACCATCAGCTTTTCCGACGGTCTGACTCTCGATATCTATGATCTGCGCGATGGGGGGCTCGTAACCGACGATCAAACGATTCAAGGCGGCCCTGGCGGCGGTGTGTTGATCGGAGGAGCGGGCAACGACTTTCTCCAGTCTGGTGGTGGTAGCACGGCGCTTCTTGGTGGAGGCGGCAGCGATACGCTTGTCGGCGGTTCGGGCCACAACTGGATTTCCGGAGGGCCAGGTAACGATTTTCTGCTCGGTGGCAGCGGCGGCAACACATTCTTGTTATCCCCCGGGAGTGGCCGGGATTCTATTCAAATCCCCAATTACCAACTGTTGCTGGATGTCAGCACGGCACGATTTTCCGGAGGCTATGGCTCGTATCACCCGAGCTTAACGCTGGGCTCCCTTGTGATTCGCTATGGGGATCTCGGCGATGAACTGCATCTCCTGGATTTTGATCCCACTGATGTGTTTGCCAGCCCGGCCATTCAACGATTTGAGTTCTCCGATCGCATATTGACGTATGAGGAGCTGATTGCGCTGGGGTTCGACATCGAGGGAACAGGCGGTGACGATGTCCTGACGGGGACGAATACCACCGACCGCTTCTCTGGTTTCTCCGGCAACGACCATTTGAGCGGTGGGGCTGGAGCGGATTCGTTTATGGGTGGGCACGGTAACGACACGGTGCACGGCGGGTCCGGTCATGACACATACATCTTCAACCTTGGCGACGGCATCGACACAATTGAGGATGTCGTGGCGGTGGGCGAAGGGAACCGGATCCAGTTCGGGGTGGGCATCGTACAGGCAGATCTCACGTTCACCCGCGATGAAGTCGCACGGACCTTGACGATCCAGGTTGGCAGCAGCGGAACGGACCAGCTCCTCCTCACAAACTTCGATCCGACTGGGGCGAACGGGTCACTCGTGGTGGAGACGCTGGCGTTCGCCGACGGGAGCCAAGCGAATCTGGCGGCATTGCTGGGAGGGCAGGTCAATCACGCGCCGACAGTGGCCACGCCCCTTGCCGATCAGACGGTGCCGGAAGATGCGCCGTTCAGCCGCACTGTACCGGCAAATACTTTCGCCGACCAAGATGCGGGCGATGCGTTGACCTACAGCGCAAGCCTGGCGAACGGGAGCGCGCTCCCGGCCTGGCTGACATTCGATGCGGTCACTCGTACGTTCAACGGCGCCCCCGACGATGCGCAAGTGGGGAGCCTCGATTTGCGGGTCACGGCGACGGATACGGGGAATCTGAGTGCCTCCAATGTCTTCACGCTGACCGTGACGAATGTGAATGAAGCGCCGATAGTAGCGGTGCCGTTAGCCAATCAAACCGCTGTGGAAGATAGCACATTCACGTTCACCGTGTCGGGCGCTACCTTTGCGGACGTGGACCAAGTCCACGGCGACACGTTGATCTACAGCGCTTCACTAGCTGATGGCGCGGCGCTCCCGACCTGGCTCAGCTTTGACGCGAATACACAAATGTTGAGTGGGATCCCACTCAACAGTGACGTGGGCACGTTCGCCCTCAGGGTGACGGCCACGGATACCGGGAACCTCACCGTATCCGACACGTTCAGTCTCACGGTGACTAATGTGAACGATGCCCCGACGGTCGCCGCCCCCCATCGCCGATCAAACGGCGGCGGAGGACTCAGCCTTTACCTTTGTGGTCCCCAGCACGACCTTCGCCGACGCGGACATGATTCATGGGGATGTACTCACCGACAGCGCGACGCTCGCCAATGGCAATCCGTTGCCAACATGGCTGAGTTTCAATCCGACCACGAGGACATTGAGCGGAATCCCGGGCGCCGGCGATGCCGGCATCCTGCAGATTGCCGTGCGTGCCACCGACAGTGGGAATCTCAGCATGAGCGATCAATTCGCGCTCGTGATCTCCGGCCCCTTGCCCATAACCCTTGTCGGCACGGCTGGCAACGACACCCTCACGGGTGGCCGAGGCGACGATACGGTCACGGGGCTGGCCGGCAACGATACGCTGACTGCTGGACAAGGCCATGACCTGCTCGACGGAGGCACCGGGACCGATACCATGGTGGGAGGGACTGGAAACGATACCTACATCGTGGATGTTTCTGGCGATGTCGTGACCGAGCTGGCCAATGAAGGGACGGACATGGTGCAGAGCAGTATCACCTACACGCTAGGTGCCAATGTGGAGAACCTGACCTTAACCGGCACGGCGAATCTGAACGGCACCGGCAACGCGCTCGACAACATTCTGACCGGTAATAGCGGCACCAATGTGCTGACCGGCGGGGCGGGGAACGACACCTATCTCGTGAGCGCTGGGGACACGGTCGTGGAGCAAGCCGGTGGTGGCATCGATACTGTCCAGAGTGCCGTCGCCTGGACGCTGAGCCTCAACGTGGAAAACTTGACACTCACGGGGACGACGAATGTGAATGGTACTGGCAGTTCAGGAAACAATGTGCTCCTCGGCAACAGTGGGAATAACACCCTTGATGGCGGTTCCGGGAACGACACGGTGGATGGCGGGGCAGGGGACGACAATGTGCTTGGTGGGAGTGGCAACGATACACTCCTGGGCGGACTGGGCACTGATACGCTGAATGCCGGGAGCGGCAATGATGTGCTCAATGGCGGTGACGGCACCGATACGCTGGATGGCGGATCGGGCGATGACCAGCTGCTTGGTGGGACCGGGAACGATGTGCTCACAGGCGGGAGCGGCGTGGATCAGTTTACCGGCGGAACCGGCGCCGACCAGCTGACGGGCGGCTCTGGCAACGATCGCTACAATTTCTCGCGAGGCGATGGCCAAGACACGATCATCGACGCTGATCCACTTTCAGGAAACCAAGACCTCGCGCTCTTTGGGGCGACGATCAATCCCGTGGATCTGGTGATCAGCCGTCAGGCGAACGATCTACGCCTGACGATCCATGGTTCATCCGACCAGATCACGGTGCAGAACTGGTATGTCGGCACGAACAATCGGGTCGAAACGATCCAGGCGGGCAATGGCCAAACGCTGCTCAGTACGCAAGTCGATCAGTTGATCCAGGCAATGGCGGGGTTCACCGCACAGACCGGCCTGACCTGGGATCAGGCGATCGATCAGCAACCAGCTCAAGTGCAGACCGTTCTGGCCGCGAGCTGGCAATAAGGGGCACTGGCTCCGGCACGCAAAGGGGACAGCCACCGATCGGAAGGGTGGCTGTCCCCATGGCCTTGCTGGACAGGCTGTTTGAGCATCCTCCTGGAAGACGACAGGACGACGTACGCCTTTTTTATTCTCCGCGATCGTCTTGGCCGGTTGGACCGATTCGGCGCTGGAGGTCGGCGAGGCGATTGAGCGCATCGAGGGGCGTCATGGAGAAGAGGTCGATCTGTTTCATTTCCTCGATGATCGGATGGGGGTGGGGAAGCGAGGTAGGGGGTGGTTCTTTTTCTAAAGATAGGGACGCGCCTTCGATGGTGGTATCCGGCTGTTCCAGCTGGGCCAGAACTTGTTGCGCTCGGGCGATAACCGTCGGAGGGAGTCCCGCCAGTTTGGCAACATGAATACCGTAACTCCGGTCTGCGCCACCCGGTACGATCTTACGCAAGAAGACCACGTCTCCGTCCCGTTCCTGAACTGCCACGCAATAGTTTCTGATTCCCTCGCGTAATCCTTCCAGTTGCGTCATCTCGTGATAGTGAGTGGCGAAAAGGGTCCTGGCTCCTAAGTGCCGGCGGTCCTGGATATGTTCTGCAATAGCCCAGGCGATGCTCAGCCCATCGTAGGTGCTGGTTCCACGTCCGATCTCATCCAGGAGAATCAGGCTGCGAACGGTTGCACTGTTCAGGATGTGAGCGGATTCGATCATCTCCACCATAAAGGTGCTCTGTCCGGCAGCCAGGTTGTCCGAAGCTCCTACGCGCGTGAAAATTCGATCTACTATTCCGATGCGAGCTTCGGCCGCAGGCACGAAACTTCCGATCTGTGCCAACAGGACGATCAGCGCGACCTGGCGGAGGTAGGTGCTTTTGCCTGCCATGTTAGGTCCGGTGAGGATCACAAGCCTGTTGTCTTCACAATCAAGGTGTGTGTCGTTGGGTACGAAGATCAGATCGCTGCTGAGCTGT
>JANOOS010000213.1:0-9160 GCA_031421455.1 Nitrospira sp. | reverse complement strand
GGCCAGTCTCAACAGCGCGATCAGCAATCTGAAGATCTCGATGACCACCGTGCGCGAAGCCGCGGAGAGCGTAGAGACGGGGGCGGAAGAAATCACCAAAGGCAACGAAGATCTCTCGGCACGGACCAGCGAACAGGCCGCGTCGCTGGAGGAAACGTCCAGCGCGATGGAGGAGATGACCGCCACGGTAAAGCAGAACGCCGACAATGCCAGGCAAGCAAATCAGCTGGCCGTGGCCGCGCGCGACGTGGCCGCCAGGGGCGGCGCAGTCACCACGAAGGCGGTCGAGGCGATGAGCGAGATCAACAAGAGCAGCACAAAGATCGCCGATATCATTACCGTGATCGATGAGATCGCCTTCCAGACGAATCTCTTAGCGTTGAATGCCGCGGTCGAAGCGGCGCGGGCCGGGGAACATGGGCGTGGATTTGCCGTCGTGGCCGCTGAGGTACGGAACCTGGCCCAGCGCTCGGCGACCGCGGCGAAAGAGATCAAGGGCCTGATCAAGGAGTCGCTCCAGCGGGTAACCGACGGGAGCGATCTGGTCAATCATTCGGGCAAGACGCTGCAAGAAATTGTGACGTCGGTCAAGCGGGTGACGGACATCATTGCGGAGATTACGGCGGCCTCGCAGGAGCAGGCCAGTGGGATCGATCAGGTGAATACGTCGATCATGCACATGGACCAGACCACGCAGCAGAACGCCGCGCTGGTCGAAGAAACCACCGCCGCCAGCCAATCCATGCGGGCACAGGCCCAGGCACTGATGAAGCAGGTCAAGTCTTTCAAGCTCAATGTTTCCGAGGAGCAGAGGTCGGCGATGGCGCCTGTGGCGGACTTGAGAGCGAACACGGCGAAAACGATTCATGCCATCTATGGAGAGGAAGAATCGGGCGCCGACGCCTCCAAAAAACGTCCACCGAAGACGGAGCGTCGTGATAAGCCGGCCGGCGTCGCCGCCGGATCGAAGAACGAGGAGTTCGAAGAATTCTAGTTTCCGGGTGAGAGTTTCAAGTTTCGAGTTGTCGGAGGCCGGTCCCGGACAACAAGAAACTAGAAACTCCAAAATGATGGCGGCGCGGGCGACGGATATGAATAGCAGATCCGGCTCGACGATATCCTCGTCAGATCCTCCTGCCCTGGGCTGTTAACCTCAGCCTCTTGACTGACTCAACAAGTTAGTTTACTCTGTGACCATGATTAAGTTGAATATTCATGAAGCAAAAACTCATCTCTCCAAGCACCTGGCAAAGCTCAAAGCTGGAGAGCAGATTGTGTTGTGTAAGCGCAATCAGCCTGTGGCGAAGATTACCGCGCTGCCTGAACCCTCGACGCGTCCACGCCCCATTGGTTTAGCCAAGGGGATCTTCACCGTCCCACGTTCGTTCTTTGAGCCGCTTCCCAATGAACTGCTTGATGCCTTCGAAGGCCGGAAGGCGTGAGGGGTCTCCTCGATACCTGCACCTTCTTGTGGATTATTACAGGTGCGAAGGAACTCTCTCCGGCAGCCGCAAAGGCTTTTGCCGATCCCGCCAACGAGATCTTGCTCAGTGTGGTGTCAGTGTGGGAACTCTCGATCAAACATGCTCTTGGAAAGCTGCCCATGCCGGTCTCTCTCGATCGGTTTGTGTCGGAGCAGCGGGAGAAGCATGGGATCACAGTTTTGCCACTCGAAGAAGGCGCGGTGTTTCATCTGCACAAGCTTCCCATACTGCATCGCGACCCGTTCGACAGAATGCTGATTTGCCAGGCCATTGAGCACAACTGCGTGCTGTTCACTCCCGATCCACTCATCACGCAATACCCGGTGAGAACCAGGTGGTGAGCGCGTAAGCGTTCTCGTCGTTGTCGACGCAGACATTCCACCATCCCCTCTCCCGGTTCATCGGTTGTATTCCAGCTCGCCAGCCAGCTTGTCTGTAGCGACCTGTCTGCACACGGCCTCACACAGGCAGGAGGGTTCCGTATTCGAACCTTCGGACTTTCAGTCTTGCCCCTCGCCTGCCGCGCGGGAGTTGCCAAGCATCAGACTGCATCGAGTAAGGCTCGTGGGTTCTTGTGAGTCATCGCCAGTAGCGTGCGAGCTGGGCCTGGGCTGAGTCAATGGGAAGTTCTGAGTTTTGAGTTCTGGGTTCTGAGTTGGACGTCGGGGAGAGAATGCGGAATGAGGAATTTGGAATGAGGAATGAATTGACCGGAAAAGCGAAAGAGAAGCACTGGAAGTTCTGAGTTGGAAGACGAGCACCAGGGAAGTGTTGAGTTCTGAGTTGGGAGTTAGTTCCGATAACTCAGAACTCTAAACTCAGAACTCAGAACTTCTTCCCCTCCGTCCCGCGCTTCACGCATCTTCCAACCTGGCGCTTGAACCAGGCTCCTCATCGTAGTACCATCCTGGCAGATAGGTATGACTGGAGGAGTTTATGAAACTATTGTCGCTGAAAGTGCCTGATGCCCTGGACCATCGGCTGACTCATGAGGCATCTTGCCGTAAGAGCAGCAAGTCCGAGGTGGTTCGCAAAGCCCTGCATGCATTTCTTGCTGAAACCGGAAGTGGACAGGCAGGATCGGCGCTGACGTTGGCCAAAGACCTCGCTGGTTGTGTCACCGGGCCATCGGATCTATCGGTCAATCCCACCTGAAACAGTTCGGGCGCTCATTCACAGGCAAGCGGAGTGCTACTCAGGTGTTCAGGCCGAAGGGGTTCAGGCTGAAGGCCGAAGTTCCCAACACTTCAGTCTGAACACCGTCAGCCTATCTACCTGATGAGTTACTGCCTCTCTACCTATGTCGTTGGCTGATGCCTGCCTTGTCGCATGGCTGAACGGTATCCCTCCGGTATCGTAATGACATTGGATCGCGACTTTCGAATCTACCGCAAGCACGGGAGACAGGTCATTCCTGTCAAGATGCCAAACGAGCGGTAGGGGACCGAACCCCAACCTTTAGTCTTGAGCCTTCGACTCCCGCCTGTCGCGCACATCTTGTTTATCTCGCTCTGCTTCAGTTTCCTGGTTAGGCGGCAATATTTGCCGACCCTCCTTTGCTTCGCTCACGTCCAATCCCTCATTGTGATCCAGCCGACGTCATCAACGGGCATTACCGGCTCCTAGTGAACACCAGCGCTTAAGTATCCCTCGTTATTCGCCGATAGTGGATCAGTTAACCCGCATGATTCATGACGGTTTGTCGAGAGATCGGCATTGGGAATGATGAATGTTGAGTTTTGAATTATCGGAATCGACAGCAACCGGCTGTGCGAGAGCATCCGATGAATTCCGAACATTCACCATTCAAAATTTCACATGGAACATTCTATAGATCGACTCGGCCTGTCCTCCCATCATGCCACTGGAGTTTACGAATGGAGTATTCGATCACAGCGGATGAATTCCAACGATTCCGTATGCTGATTTACGATGAGAGCGGGATTTCGTTGAGTGAACAAAAAAAGTCGCTTCTGGCTTCCCGCCTCTCGAAGCGGCTGCGCGATCTTGACCTGGCAACCTTCTCGGAATACTACGCGACGGTGACGCAAGATCCTACCCAGGAGGAATTCACACGGTTGCTGGATTTGATCTCGACGAATAAGACGGATTTTTTCCGCGAGCCTAAACATTTTGACTTTTTGCGCGAACAGATTCTTCTTGAGCTGGAAACCGCCAAACGTATTCGGATCTGGTCGTCCGCCTGTTCGACCGGAGAAGAGCCCTATACGATCGCCATGACGCTGTATGAAGGTGTGGCGAATCCCGATCGGTGGGATTTCAAAATCTTGGCCTCCGATCTCTCGACCCGTGTCCTTGCCAAGGCGGCGTCCGGCACGTACGACGAAGATCGCTTTCGCGACGTGCCGCCCGACTTCATGAAACGGCATTTTCTTCGCGGACGGGGCGAGCAAACAGGCGTCTTCAAAGTGAAACCGCACCTTGCCGACATCATTAAGTTTCAGCGGTTGAATCTAATGGACGACCGTTTCCCCATCAAGACTCCGCTTGATCTGATCTTTTGCCGAAACGTCATGATTTATTTTGATCGCCCGACCCAGGAAACGCTTGTGAATAAGTTTCATCGCTATTTGAAACCAGGTGGCTACCTATTCATCGGGCATTCGGAGAGCTTGCAATGGGTGACGCATCCCTTCGAGGCGGTTGCTCCGACGATTTACCGGAAAGCGGCGTGAGTGAGCAGGGGTACAGGGGTAAGGGGACTAGGGGTATAGGGGTAACGGGGCAAAGGGATAGAGGGGTAATGGGGGTACGACGTGAGTGGTAAGAAGGCAAGGATGGAGAAAAAGTATTGCGAATCATGACTGCCGTCCCCTTACGCCTGACGCCTGACGCCTCACGTGATGACTTCGCCCATATCCGGCGCCTGCGCGACCATCGGTTCCCGCACGAAATCGCGTCGATTTTGCCGGGGGAGTTTTTTGTCAGTCCGGAACCGATGATCGTCTACACGGTACTCGGTTCCTGTATTTCGGCCTGCATCCGCGACCCGATCGCCGGGGTCGGCGGGATGAACCACTTCATGCTGCCGGAGCCGGAACATGCGTCCCACGACTCCTGGGGGGAATCGACCCGGTACGGGTCTTACGCGATGGAATCGCTTATTAACGAAATCATCAAACGAGGTGGGCTCAAGAGCCGCCTGGAGATTAAACTGTTCGGCGCCGGCAGGATCTACGAAGGCAATATCGATGTGGGCGCCAACAATGCCAAATGGGTGGCCGGGTATTTGAAGAGCGAAGGACTCGCGACTGTCAAGACCGACCTGGGCGATGTGTTTCCCCGCAAGGTCTATTACTTCACCGACTCGGGGCGCGTCCTGATGAAGAAGATCGAGCACGTCAAGAACCGGACTATTTTCGAACGGGAGAACGAATACGCAGCGAAAATCAAGCAGAGGGTGCAGCAGCCTGTGGAGGATGTCACTCTATTTTGAAAGGTGTCAAAAGTCGAAAGTTGGAAGGTCTTCATGTCAGTGACTTTATGACTTTCAGACATGCAGACTTGATGACGGAGAGCGTATGGCCAAGATTCGAGTCCTGATCGTCGATGATTCGGCGTTGATGCGGCAGGTGCTGGCGGCACTGCTGTCGAAAGACCCCGAGATCGAGGTGATCGGGTCTGCTCCCGACCCCTATATCGCCCGTGAGAAGATTAAGGCCTTGAATCCGGACGTGATTACTCTCGATGTCGAAATGCCAAAGATGGACGGGCTCACATTCCTGGAGAAGCTCATGCGGGGGCGTCCGATGCCGGTGGTGATGGTAAGTTCGCTGACCGAAGTCGGATGCCAGACCACATTGCGCGCGCTGGAATTGGGTGCGGTGGACTTTATCGCCAAACCAAAAATTGATCTCCGCGAAGGCATGGAGGAGATTGCTCAAGAACTGATCGATAAGGTCAAGGCCGCAGCTGTTGCAAACGTGAAACGTCAGGCGTTAGGCGTGAGGCGTGAGACGAACCCCCTTACCCCTTACCCCTTACCCCTTACGTCCGGGGGCGCGATGATCAAGACAACCGACACCATCATCACAATCGGCTCATCCACGGGAGGCACGGAAGCGGTGAAGGATGTGCTGATGGCTTTGCCGCCGAATACGCCGCCGATCCTGATCACGCAGCACATGCCAGAACACTTCACGAAGACCTGGGCGGACCGGATGAACAGCCTGTGCTCGATCTCGGTCAAGGAAGCGGAAGATGGAGACAGCGTTTTGCCGGGCCATGCTCTGGTCGCGCCAGGCAGTTATCACATGACGCTTGTACGCAGCGGCGCGCGCTACACGGTTCGTATCAACCAGGATCCCCCTGTGAATCGCCACCGACCATCCGTCGATGTGATGTTTGCGTCGGTCGCGCAATACGCCGGCGCCAACGCAGTTGGAGTCATCCTCACTGGCATGGGTGGCGATGGCTCCAGGGAAATGTTGACAATGAAACGGGCCGGCGCCTTTACCATTGCCCAGGACGAAGCCAGTTGCGTGGTCTTTGGTATGCCGAAGGAGGCGATCAAGCTCGGCGGGGTGGACAAGATATTACCGTTGTCGGAAATTCCCGCTGCGATCGTGGGCTATGTTTCTAAGCTGTAACTGGTTTGTTTGGTTGAAGAGGTTTGTTTGGTTTGTCTGGTTGGAAGAATCGGCCAACCAAATAAACCAAAGCAACCAAATGAACCAAACAAACAAAATAGACCAGACAGACCATTCGTAAATCTGCACAAGAAAGGATGATGACATGAAGATCAAGGAACGCACTACGTCGCAAGGAATAATTTTGGACCTGGAGGGAGATTTGACCTATGCCAATCAAGCCGTCTTTAAGGCGGCCGTTGAGAAGGCGAAACAGGCCGGTTGTCGGCACCTCATTGTGAATATGGAGCAAGTGCAATTCGTGGATAGCGCAGGGCTCGGCCTCCTTGTGCTTGTATCGCAGAGTTTCAAGCGGCTGCAGGCGCAGGTTAGCATGCTGAAACCGCAGAGCTATGTGCGGGAAATCATGAGCCTGGCGAATATCCCAAAGATGATTCCAATCTATGAGAACGAGAATGACGCGCTCGTCGCACGTGCGGCATAGTGTTGATCGGAGAATGATGAAATCGAACGCGATGCAATCCATTGGGCAGGATGCCGGCTCGTCTGCACAGACGGAGCTGCCAGCCGCGACGATCCTCCTGATTGAGGATGAGCGGGTCACGCGGACGAGCATGGCCGCGCGGCTGACGCGGTTGGGATACCGGGTTCTTGAGGCCGAGAACGGTCTAGTAGGTCTTGACGTGGCCAGGCGCGAACGTCCGGATCTTCTCATCGTCGATTGGATGATGCCGGAGATGGACGGGCCGACGTTCTGTGAGGCGGTGCGTCGTGATCCCTTGTTGAAATCCAGCCAGACGCTTCTGATGACCGCCCATGATAAGCCGGCACAGATTGCGGAAGGGTTGGTGCGAGGCGCCGACGACTTTCTGAGCAAATCGGCCAGCAAACAAGAAATCGTTGCCCGCGTACTGGCAGGTCTACGCACGAGCAGGTTGGTTCGAAAACTGGAGACGACCGGCTCTCAACTCGAGTCGTCTATGCGCCTGCTGCAAACGAAGCAGGCGGAGATGGAAGCCGATCTCCAATCGGCTGCCGACTTCGTCCAATCAATACTTCCTGCGCAAGGGAGCCCTGTTCAGGGCATCTCGCTCGCGTGGGAGTATCAGCCGGCGCTCACATTGGGAGGCGATCTCTTCGGCGTGGCTTCCATCGATGCGGAGCATCTCGGTCTGTATATTCTCGATGCGTCAGGACATGGTGTGGCGGCTGCGTTGCGCTCGGCTTCCCTGATGACGTTTCTGCGGGTAGAACACATGCTGCAGCTGATCGGCTCATACGATCCGGAGAAGGTGTTGTTCGAAGCCAATCGGCGGTTTCCTTTGAGCGACGAGGGGGAATATTTCACCCTATGGGTTGGACAACTCCACTTGCCCACGCGCAGCCTGTCCTATGCCTCGGCTGGTCATCATGGCGTACTTCACAGTCCGGCTGAGAAGCCGTCTCGATGGCTCACACACCCCTCGTCTCCCCTCGGATTTGATCCCGATGCGGTATTTGCTGGCGGCCGAATGACCCTGCAGCCGGCAGACCGGTTGTTTTTGATGAGCGACGGTATTTACGAAGCATCGTCCCCGACTGGGGAGCCATGGGGGCGTTGGCGGTTCCAGCAGGCCATTGAGGCACAGAAGCGATCGCCGCTGGCTTCAACGATTTCCCATTGCTTTACAGAGGCCAGACGCTGGCAAGAGCAGTGTGACTTTTTCGACGATGCCGCGGTGGTTGGATTGGAACTCACCATCTGATCGGAAGGGTAGTCTCATGGAGACAACCGCGGTGATCAATGTAGCCGAGGCGTTGAGCCGGGGTGAGAAACAGGTCCTGGTCTCCATCCGCCCGGCCTTGCTCTTTTTGCAAGAAAGCCCGAAGGAGGCTGTGCCGTTCGCGCGGCACTGGAGCGACATGATTGTGCCGGCAAGGGGAGCTTGCTGAAACGTCGTCGGTCTGTGCGGATGTCAAAGCATGTTTGGCCGAGGTGCATACCGCGCTTCGGAAATTGATCGCTGGAGGATTTCCATCATGATCACCACGACAGGATCTCGCGCCCAGGCGCGTAGGTTGCTCGTCGTTGCCGACAATGTCGATACCCAGATAGTGATTCTGGAGCATGCGAGGGCGAAGGGGCATTCGGTCATTTCGGCAGCGACCCCTGCGCTTGGGTTGACGAAATTCGACATGGCGCAGCCGGATATCGTGATCATCGATCTCTTTCCGCCCGAACAGGAAGGGCTCGGGCTTGTAAGGAAGATTTTCGAGCGTCGCCCGACTTGTCCGGTTTTGCTCCTTACGGACGCAGGCGATGAGGAATCGATGATGGCAGGGTTGCGCGCCGGCGCTCTTGACTATGTGCAGCAGCCGATTCATGAGGAGGCATTCGCGCAGGTTCTGCAGCGCGCAATTCACTCGTTACCTGCCTCCGTGCAGGATGCGCCGGGCGTCGAATGGCTCGAGCACGTGTTGGTCATGGAGGCCGATCCGGAGTACGTCGAAAGCACGGTGACCTGGCTCATTCAAGAGACTGCCATGGGGCTGATGGAGCCGCGACGAATCCATCTTCGGGCCGCCTTGCAAGAACTCGTCATGAACGCGGTCGAACATGGCTGCCTTGAAATCGAATATCATGACAAGGTTGATGCTATGGCCAATGACCAGTATGACGAGCTGATTGAGCGATGCCGACAGAATCCGCACTTTCGGGGCCGCCGGGTCACCATCCGCGCCATCTACGACAAGCCACGACAGCTCTTGACCTACAAAATTGCCGACGAAGGGAAGGGATTCAAGTGGCAGACGTGGGTGAAATCAGGTGTAGAGGTTTGCCCCACAGACGATGTCAGTGGCCGAGGCATCTTTTTCGTGCATTCGTTCTTTCCCGACATCATGTACAACGATCGGGGAAACGAGGTCATGTTCACGGTCTCTCTGGTGTAGGAAGAACGTTATTTCGTTTGTTTGGTTTGTTTTGTTTATTTGGTTGAGTGAGCCAGGCTAACCAGATGAACTAAATCAACCAGACAAACCAAATGAACCAAATGAACCAAACAAACCAGACGGAGGTTCCATGGA
>JANOOS010000212.1:0-4942 GCA_031421455.1 Nitrospira sp. | reverse complement strand
CCCGAGGTGGCGACCGACGTGATGGGAGTGGAGCTGTCCGATGTGTTTGTCATCCTCAAGCCGCAGCACGAATGGACGACGGCTGGCACTCGCGAGGATCTGATCGCCAAGATGAAGCCCGCCATTCTCGCCGCGGTTCCTGGCGTCAGCCTGGGCTTTACGCAACCGATCGAGATGCGCTTTAACGAGTTGATCGCAGGAACACGCTCCGATCTCGCCGTCAAAATCTTTGGGCCTGATCTGGACGTGCTCAAAAAGCAGGCCGATGCCGTGGCGCGTGTCTTGGAAACTGTGCGTGGCGCAGCAGACGTCAAAGTTGAGCAGGTCGCCGGCCTTCCACTGCTGCGAGTGATTGTGGACCGGGAACAGATCGCCCGGTACGGACTCACGGCAGACGATGTGCTCACCCTTGTTCAAACCACACGTGTGGGACGTGTCGTTGGCACTGTGGTGCAAGGCCCCCGGCGGTTTGATCTCGTCGTCCGCTTAGCTGACAGTGCATTAGCTGATCCCGCCGCGCTGGGCAGTCTGCTTATCCCAACCGGTCATGGTGAACTCGTGCCTCTTTCCCGCGTGGCGGCAATCCGAGTGGACACGGGACCGGCGCAGGTCAGCCGGGAGCATGTGCAGCGACGTATCGTCGTGGAATCCAATATTCGGGGGAGGGATCTCGGCAGCTTTGTGGCCGAGGCTCAGCGTACGGTCGCACGAGAGGTATCGCTTCCGACAGGGTACGAATTGACATGGGGTGGACAGTTTCAGCATCTCCAGGAAGCCACCAGTCGCTTGGCCGTGGTCGTGCCCATCACTCTCCTCCTGATTCTGGGTGTGCTGTCGGTCATCTTCGGGGCCATGCGTCCCGCGTTACTGATTTTTCTCAATGTCCCCTTGGCGTTATCTGGTGGCATGCTGGCCCTCTGGCTGCGTGGTTTGCCCCTCAGTATTTCGGCAGTCATTGGATTCATTGCCCTGTTCGGCATTGCGGTGCTCAATGGTGTGGTGCTGGTCAGCCACATCCGGCTACTTGAAGCAGAAGGGCTCCCAACCGATCAGGCAGTCATGCAGGGGGCCATGGACCGACTCAGGCCCGTGCTGATGACGGCGCTGGTCGCCAGCCTCGGCTTTCTTCCCATGGCATTAGCCACGACGATGGGAGCCGAGGTCCAGCGGCCCCTCGCGACCGTCGTCATCGGGGGATTGTTCACCTCGACGATACTAACGTTACTGATCATTCCGGCACTCTATAAGCGGGTGAGCACAGAGAAGGTATTGATCAAGCAAGACTCAGGGTTCGCTACTGAATGAGGCACGGGCGGACCCTGTGGAAGACTCGAGAGTACAGAGGACGCAACAACGACGGAACCTGCTGACCGTCCTTCTGCATCGTCTGGCGCACGTGGGCACTACTCACTCAGGACGTGCATGTGCTCACGGAAGGAGTACCGACTCATCTGGACGCAAAAGAGGTTGGACAAGCTATGGCTGGCGTGCCCGGCGTGAAAGGGGTTCATGATCTTCACATTTGGACCATTACCTCCGGCCAGGACGCTCTCAGTTCCCACGTTGTGGTTCCTGTTGGGGAGGATCGGGACGAAGTGTTGGAACGCCTCCAATCGCTTCTACGAGATCGCTTCGGAATCGATCATGTTACGTTACAGATTGTGGAAGAACGATTGGACCGGGTTCAGGTGGAATAGGAAGCGCCGGTGCTAATAGGGCAAAACGATGCATGAGAGGAGGATAAATATCTTAATCGTGGGAGGGGATTGAGTCCTTGGTTTTACTCTTTCGCTGTCCAGCCAAAGACGATAACCGCCATACCAAGCATGGCAATTCCGGCTCCAGTCCAGTCGAAGACGGAGAGTTTCTCGCCGTCCACGACCTTCAGCCAGACGAGGGCCGCAGCCACGTATACACCGCCATAGGCAGCATAGACCCGTCCGCTGGCGGCGGGGTGGAGAGTGAGGAGCCAGACAAAGGCGGCGAGGCTGAGCGCTGCCGGAACCAAGAGCCAGATCGATCCGTCCTTGCGTAGCCAGAGGTAAGGGAGAAAGCATCCAACGATTTCGGCGAGGGCAGTGAGAACGAAGAGCGCAGCAGTCTGGATCAGGAGCATAGGCACGTTCCCCTTCTTATGGGCGATAACGTCTCATCATGCATTATAAGAGTCAAGTTCGAAGGTCAGGGGGTAGTGGGGTAGGTTGAAATCTGTTCAAGAGTTAGCCTCCCGGTGCTCCTCACGCGCTGCGCTCCAGACTTCCCGCGCGGCATCGGCGTTCATCGCCGCGATGCCAAGCCCAACGATCAGATCGGGCCATCCGGAAAGCGTATAGGCCGTCACGAACCCCGCCGCGATGATTGCGACGTTTGCCAGGACATCATTTCGAGCTGACAGAAATGCAGCCCGTGTCAGACTGCCACTATGCGCCCGGAACTGCACGAGCATGAGTGCGCACGACAGATTGATGACTAGGGCACCGCCACCAGCCAGCGCTAGGGGAAAAGGCGCAGGCGGCATCGGCACCAAAAACTTCTCCCATGCTGTCCACAGCGTCGCGAGACCTGGTATGAACAGGATGCCGGCGAGGGCCATGCCCACACGAGCCCGGCTGGTTGCACTCCAGCCGATCGCTATGGCGATCAGGAAATTCACCGAGGCGTCTTCTAAAAAGTCGACGCTATCCGCAAAAAGAGAGACCGAGCCGATGGCGAGGGCCACTGCGAACTCAACTCCAAAATAGGCCAGATTCAG
Source organism: Nitrospira sp. (assembly GCA_031421455.1). GTDB lineage: Bacteria > Nitrospirota > Nitrospiria > Nitrospirales > Nitrospiraceae > Palsa-1315. The sequence goes on along the minus strand of JANOOS010000212.1, from coordinate 2,190 downwards.
GACAGCAACGATGATGACAACTTTTCGCAGATTCGTGTTCATTCCTCAGCCCGAGCAACTTCCTTCGCTTTAGAATGCCGGCATATACCTTGGTCAAGGCGGCCAGATTTCAAGCCGACCCACTACTGGTCTGGGCAGACAGGTGGCCATTCTTATTCTCTGCGGCATCAGTTCGACATTTCAGACAGTCATACGAGCAGCAAGCCGGCGTGGCGAACCTTTTTCCAGGAGGCCGTACCAAGGAGCGATTCAAATTCTTTTACGGTACCTGGGAATGTGGCTTTCGTTTCCCGGAGGAGGGGGTAGGGGCTCGATGGTTTATTTTGTGGTGTGGATTGTCGAATGAGATTCTCAAGCCACTGAGCCTGTTGGTTGGAGGCGGTGATGGCTTGGTCGCTGGTGTGCCCCGGCAAAATGAGTCGCATCCTCCTTCCAGCAGGTTCGCAGACTGGTTGCCCACCTAACCAGACGAACCGCCGTTCTGCTCGTGGGTCATCTTCAACCGTTCGGTTCTTGAGTAGACGACGTACCCACGAGGAAGAGACTCGAGGCCTTGGCACGGCATGGTCGAACCACTGACGGACGTCGAGTGTGAGCCCGCTCCCTTCGAGATAATTCAGTATCGACCGCCGTAAGCCTTCGCCCAGCCAGTCCGGTGTCTTGCCGCGTTGATCTTCATGTTGAAAGTCATTTTCCGCGAAACCCTGGAATGCAGGCCCCAGGATGCGCAATCCATAGGCAGCCGGCTTGAGCCCGATCGGGCTATGGGCTGTGGCGGTGAAGCGATGCCAGAAAGCAGATTGAATCAGGTCTGCCGCGAATAATTGCCGCACTCGTTCTAGTGAGTCCACCGTTTCTTGCACTGTCTCAGAGGGACAGCCGTACATGAGATAGGCATGAATGAGAATGCCTGCGTCTTTGAAGGCTGCCGCCACAAGCGCAGTCTGATCGACGGTAATTCCTTTCTTAATCTTCTCCAGCAGACGATCCGAGGCAGCTTCAAGCCCTGCCGTCACGGCGATGCAGCCGGAGGCGGCCAAGAGGCGGCAGAGGTCCGGCGAGAACGCTTCTTCAAAGCGGATATTTCCCCACCATGAAATGGTGATGCCCCGTTCCAGTAGGGCTAAGGCAAGCGATTTTAAGGCAGCGGGAGGCGCTGCCTCATCGACAAAGTGGAAGCCTCGACAGCCTGTCTCGGCAATCAATTGCTCGATTTGTTGGATGAGCCGATCGGTCGGCGTCATTTCATAACGGCTGATGTAGTTGAGCCCAACATCGCAGAAGGTGCATTGCTTCCAATAACAGCCATGGGCAACTGTGAGTTTGTTCCAATGGCCTTCCGACCAGAGGCGATGCATCGGGTTCGTGCTGTCTAAGATCGTGAGATAGCGATCCAAGGTCAGGCCGCTATAGGTCGGACAACCGACCTCATCCATGCTGAACTCCCGATCGGACGTATCGTTCGCAAAGGACACTCGATTCTTGTCCCGATAAAAAGTCCGGCAGAGTCGCGTGCGCGGTCTGGTTCCCGCTAGATGTTCAATCAACGAAAGCAGGGGACGTTCTCCGTCGTCAAGGGTGACGTAGTCGACGTAGTCGAATACACGGGGGTCCGAGAGACGGCGAAGCTCCGTGTTGGCATACCCGCCACCAAGAGCAATCGCAATGTCCGACCGTCGGCTCTTGATCGAGGAGGCGATACGAAACGCGCCGTAGAGGTTTCCGGGAAAGGGAACGGTCAGACAGATAAGCGATGGATTGAGGCGCTCAAGATGTTCCCACATGGATTCGAGCATGAATTGATCCGTCAGCGTCGGGGGGACCGCTACTGCCTCGATGATGGTTTCGAACGACGAGGCTGCACGGGCGATGTGTTCGGCATAGCGGCTCAGGGCGAAATGAGGAGAGATGGTCGCCTGGGTCAAATCGGCCAGGTCTTCGAGATACAAGGTGGCGAACCGTTTCGCGCGATCCTGTTCCGATAAGGCACGGAATAAGGCCGTGTGTTCTCTCTGACCGGCGAACCGAGGGCCTTGCGGAAGAAACCCTGGACGGGCGAGGAGTAAGGCTAAGGAGGGATTGTGTCCCTGGAGAAATTCAATAACTGGGTCGATAGCATTCAGATAGGCTGGCTCGACCGCCAGCATCTGCCTGGCTTCACCGGGCAATTCATCTTTGCATTCGCGCACC
>JANOOS010000211.1:0-10608 GCA_031421455.1 Nitrospira sp. | reverse complement strand
ATGCCGCGGAGTCGCTCGCGCGCCTTGGAGCGAAGCAGGCGATCGACCACTTGCTTCCGCTGCTCGAAGATGAGAACACGATGGTGCAGGAGACGGTCGAAGGTGTGCTGGCGAGTCTCGGATGGACCGCGAAGTCGTAATGTAACGGCTCAGGTAGATAGAGCGAAGGCGTTTAGGCTGAAGGGCGGAGATCGAAATTCCGAACACTTCAGCCTATCGACCTGAGTAGTTACGACGGATAAATAAATTGTGTCATTGCAGCATTGAATCAATGAATCATTGAAGCGGATCGCAAATGACTCAATCCCAAAATGACACAATGAGTCAATTCTTCTCGACGCCGATCGGGCGCCGGGCGATGTTGGCTCTGGGGGTTCAGGGGGCGCTGAGTCTCTGCACGGCCATTGGGGTTGGGGCTGCTATGAGTCTGTTTGGCAGTCTGACTGGTTGTTATCGGGCGCCTGGCACGGCTCGCGATCAGGTGATCTTTTTCTCCGAAGAGAAGGAACTGGAGTTCGGATTGAGCGCGTTCCGTGAGGTGTTGCGCGCCGCGCCGCTCAGCGACAACGTGGAAGTGAATGAGTTGGTGCATCGCGTAGGACGAAAAATCGCTGAAGCTGCCAACAAACCGGAATATCAGTGGGAGTTCGCGGTCATTCAAGACGACAAGATGGTCAATGCCTTTGCGCTTCCGGGCGGGAAGGTCGCCATCTTCACCGGGATTCTCAAACATACGAAAGACGATGCCGGATTGGCGACGGTGATGGGTCATGAGGTCGCGCATGCGTTGCAACGTCACGGGGTGGAGCGGATGAGCCGGAGTATCTTGGACCAGATTGCGCAATTGGGCGCATTGGGCGCCGCGGCAAGCGGACGCGCCAACCCCGGCGCGATCCAGGGCCTGTTGGGGGCCTATGGAGTCAATGTGTCGTTGCCCTTCAATCGGAAACAAGAATCGGAGGCCGACGAGATCGGACTTCTATTGATGGCAAAGGCTGGGTACGATCCGCGTGAAGCCGTGCCGTTTTGGGAGCGCATGAGCGGCTGTCCAAAGCAGATGATCGGAAAACTCTGTTTTCGGTCGCAGCAGGCGGTGCCTGAGTTTCTTTCCACCCATCCGTCCGATTTGACGCGTATCAACCAGATTGAAGCCTGGTTGCCCAAGGCGCTTCAGCATTATCATGGACCTGGGGGGGGCACAGCGCCACTACCGCTGGCGCCGTACCGTCCGACGATCGGACCGATGCCGGAAGTTAGCTGACTCTGAAACGAGGTCTCCGTGCCAAGGCGAACAGATATCAAGTCCATATTATTGATCGGATCCGGGCCGATTGTAATCGGTCAGGCTTGTGAGTTCGATTATTCCGGCACGCAGGCCTGCAAGGCCCTCAAAGAAGAGGGTTACCGGGTGATCCTCATCAACAGCAACCCTGCGACGATCATGACCGACCCTGAGTTGGCGGATCGGACCTATGTGGAGCCAATCACGGTCGAGGTCGTGGAGAAAGTGATCGAGCGCGAACGCCCCGACGCGCTGCTCCCGACCATGGGCGGGCAGACCGCATTGAATACGACGATGGCATTGGTCAAGCGGGGAACGCTCGAAAAGTATGGCGTCAAATTGATCGGCGCGTCTGCCGAGGCGATCCACAAGGCCGAGGACCGCGAAGCGTTCAAACATGCGATGCAGCGGATCGGGTTGCGAGTGCCGACCAGCGGTACGGCGCATACCCGTGATGAAGCTATCAAGATTCTCGATCAGACCGGATTTCCGTCGATCATTCGGCCGTCGTTCACCATGGGTGGAACCGGTGGGAATATCGCATACAACCGGGAAGAGTTCGAGAAGCTGATCGATTGGGCCTTGGCGATGAGTCCGGTCAGCCAAGTACTGATCGAAGAATCCCTGATCGGGTGGAAAGAATACGAGTTGGAGGTGATGCGGGATCTCAAAGACAATGTCGTCATTGTCTGTCCGATCGAAAACCTGGATCCGATGGGGGTGCACACGGGCGACAGCATTACGGTCGCGCCGGCCATGACACTGTCGGACAAAGAGTACCAGCGGATGCGGGACGCAGCTGTACGGATCATGCGCGAGATCGGCGTCGATACCGGCGGGTCGAACGTTCAATTCGGCCTGGATCCTAAGAACGGCGACATGGTGGTCATCGAAATGAATCCGCGCGTCTCGAGGAGCTCTGCGCTCGCGTCGAAGGCCACGGGATTTCACATCGCCAAGATTGCCGCGAAACTTGCCGTGGGTTATACGTTGGATGAAATCACCAACGACATCACCGGCGTGACCAAAGCCTCATTCGAACCCACGATCGACTATGTGGTGGTGAAGATCCCCCGCTTTGCCTTCCAAAAATTCCGAGGGGCCGATCCTACCCTCACGACGCAGATGAAATCGGTGGGCGAAGTGATGGCGATCGGGCGTACCTTTAAAGAGTCTTTGCAGAAGGCGATTCGTTCGCTGGAGTTGAACATGAACGGGCTTTCCTCGCGGGAGGGATTGGATCGCGGGATACCCGAGGGGTTCGATCGGCAATCGGCGCTGGAGCGGGTACGCCAACGTCTGCGGACCCCGATTGCCGAGCGGCTGTGGCACGTTGCGGATGGCATACGTCTCGGCCTCTCCAATGACGACCTGTTTGCCCTCACGAAGATCGATCCTTGGTTCCTGGAACAGATCCGTGAGCTGATGCAATTTGAGGCCTTGCTGGCCGGCCAGGCGGGAAAGAAGCCAGCTGTACTTGAGGAGTCGCTTTTGTGGGAGGCCAAGGAACTGGGTTTTTCAGACGATCGTATTGCACATCTCGTTGGCGTGACCGCGGCGTCGGTTAGGAAACAACGTACCAAGGCCGGTCCGGGCAGGAGAGGGGTGACCTATAAACGCGTCGACACCTGCGCGGCAGAGTTCGAAGCCCATACGCCCTATCTCTATTCGACGTACGGAAGCGAATGTGAGGCTCGCCCGACAGACCGAAAGAAAGTGATCATTCTGGGCGGAGGGCCGAACCGTATCGGGCAAGGGATCGAATTCGATTACTGTTGTGTCCATGCAGCGATGGCGCTTCGGGAAGAAGGTATCGAATCGATCATGGTGAATTGCAATCCCGAAACTGTCAGTACAGATTACGACACCTCGGATCGGCTCTATTTCGAGCCCTTGACGGAAGAGGACGTCCTCAACATCGTAGAGCGCGAGCAGCCGTTGGGCGTGGTGCTACAGTTTGGCGGGCAGACGCCCCTCAAGCTTGCGTTGCCCCTGTCCAAAGCCGGGGTGCGAATTCTTGGCACGAGTCCTGAGGCGATCGATCGCGCAGAAGATCGGGAACGATTCCGCGACCTCTTGAATAAGCTCGGACTCCGCCAGGCGGAGAGCGGCATGGCCCGATCCGTGGACGAGGCGCTTCAAATTGCTTCGCAGATCAGCTATCCGGTCATGGCGCGGCCTTCGTATGTGTTGGGCGGGCGATCCATGCAGATCGTCTACGATGAGCCCAGCTTGCTGGAGTATATGAAGTCGGCGGTCAAAGCCTCGCCGAAACATCCAGTGCTGATCGACAAGTATCTGTCTGATGCGATCGAAGTCGATGCCGACGCCATTTCCGACGGGACGAACGTCGTGGTTGCCGGGATCATGGAACACATTGAAGAAGCCGGGGTGCATTCAGGGGATTCGGCCTGCTCGTTGCCGCCCTATTCGCTCGATCAGACGGTGGTCGAAGAGATTCGCCGGCAAATGAAGGCGTTGGCTCTGGAACTGGGCGTGATCGGCCTGATGAATGCGCAATTTGCCATCAAAGATCACACCATCTATGTACTGGAGGTCAATCCTCGCGGCTCGCGAACGGTGCCGTTTGTGAGTAAAGCCATCGGGGTGCCGTTGGCCAAGCTGGCGATGAAGACCATGGTGGGCAGGAGCCTGCCCGATCTGGGGTTGATCGAGGCCCCTACTCCCGTTCACTTATCGGTGAAAGAATCCGTCTTTCCCTTTAATAAGTTTCCAGGGGTGGATGTCCTCCTGGGCCCGGAGATGAAGTCCACCGGAGAAGTGATGGGGATCGATCAGGATTTTGGATGGGCCTTCGCGAAATCCCAAGCAGGAGCCGGCGCGCCGCTGCCGAGGGGCGGCACCGCATTCATCAGTGTCAAGGAGAGTGACCGTCCGGCATCGTTGGAAGTTGTGCAACAGCTCCTGCGGCTGGGATTTAACATTCAAGCGACGAGTGGCACGGCCGCGTATTTGCGGAACCATGGAGTCCATGCAGAAACCGTGAACAAGGTCATGGAAGGTCGGCCCCATGTTGTGGACCATATCAAGAACGGGCAGGTGGCGTTGGTCGTGAACACGGTGAGTAACGCGTCGTCGCATGCCGATTCATTGTCGATTCGCCGGGAGGCTCTGAACAAAGGGCTGGCGTACTATACGACCATACGAGGGGCGCGGGCGGCGGTCATGGGTATTGAAGCGATTCTCAAGAAAGAACTCACCATTCGGTCGTTGCAGGAATATCACCATTATTCATAGAGGACTTTGCTGACTATGCCGACACCGATTACGAGAAAGGGGCACGAGGCGCTTCAGGCAGAGCTTGATCGTCTTCGAAAAGTCGAGCGTGCCAAAAATATCGAAGCCATTGCGGAAGCGCGAGCCCATGGCGATTTGAGCGAGAACGCGGAGTACGATGCCGCCAAAGAACGCCAGGGATTTATCGAATCGCGCATCGTGGAACTACAGTCGAAACTGGCCGAGGCCCGGATCATCGAAACCGCCGGGCGAGTTTCTGAGACCATCGTGTTCGGCGCCACAGTGCTCGTGATCGAACAGGAGTCGCAGTCGAAGCGGGAATATACGCTGGTGGGGCAGGATGAAGCCGACATGAAAGTGAACCGCATCTCGATTCAGTCTCCGGTCGGCAAGGCGCTGATCGGCAAGCGCGTCGGCGATTTCGTCGAGGTCAAGACGCCTGTGAAGATGGTCGAATATGAAGTGGTGGAGATCCGCTTCGAGGAGCTCTAGCAGGATGCTGAAAACGTCCGCCAGCAGGGAGGGGGATGACCCGGTGAGCCCCCTGTGCTCGCGCAACGCGCGGCCTCAGAAGGATGGGGAGGGAGTAGCCAGGTGCCCTTCTTGCTCGCAGAACGCGCACGATGAAACTGTGCTCGTTCGATGCGCGCAGTAAAGGGCAGCCTCGGCCACTCCCTTGAATTGAGGTTTGGCGAACTGAAAGGCCCTCGCCCGGGCGTATGGCACGTCTCGGCGTGCCAGTGGGTGGGCGGGTGAAAACGTTGCGCGCAGTGGGGGACTCATCCGGGCCATCCTAGGGATAATGTACACGAATAAGATTGGAAGGATCATCTGTAGTGGTTCGCTGCGGCCTTGCTTGGGACAGGGCGTGTCCCTGGGTGGAGAGGCTGTCTTGGCAGACTCAGGGCGGGAGGGTGAAATAGTCGCCTGGGCTGGGCGGGTGAGACCAGTGGCCATTTTGAGCATCCTGCAAAATATTTTCCTCTTGCCCAATACATACTGGCTAGCGTGCCGCCCTCTCTGAGGCTCATCACCCTCCTGACCGATTTTGGCGACCGCGATTGGTTCGTGGCGAGCATGAAGGGGGCGATCCTCTCGATTCATCCGCAAGCCCGTATCATCGATCTCTCCCATCAGATCGCTCCGCACCGAATCGACGAAGCCGGTTACTTTCTCAAATCCTGCTATCGCGAGTTTCCCGAGGGCACTATCCATGTCGTGGTGGTCGATCCTGGCGTCGGCAGCGAGCGGCGGGCAATTATCGTCAAGAGCGCACGGTACGTTTTCCTCGCACCGGACAATGGCGTACTCAGCTACATATTCGATGACGAGCAGCCGGTCGAAGTGCGCGAGATCGATCAGCGAAAGTTTCGGCGTGAATCGCCGGGCCATACCTTCGACGGTCGGGATCTTCTTGCTCCGGTCGCGGCCAGACTCGCCAAAGACGAACCGTTTGAGTCGTATGGGCCGGTCATCGGAGATTACCGGACCTTTGCGATTGCTCAGCCACGTTGGGAGCAGACCGTCTTGGTCGGTGAGATTGTCCACGTGGATCGGTTCGGGAATCTGATTTCAAACCTGACCCAGCAGCATCTCGAAGAGGCGCGTTCGGTCGCGATGGGCCGGCAGGTATCCATTCGGATCGGTGAGCGGATCATTGAAGGGGTGGTGAATAGTTACAGTGAGGGAATGGCAGAGAAACCGTCCGCGCTCATCAATAGCAACGGCAAGCTCGAAGTCTTTCTGAAAGAAGCCTCCGCCGCGGATTTCCTCCAGGCACGGAGGGGAGGGCGAATCGCGGTTTCATGAGTGTCCCGCCACGCGCGTGAAGGGGCGGAATGTTCAATGGTGAATGTTAAATGATTCGGACGAGTGATGAATAACGATTAGCGAATGACGAAGGTGCCGGCTCACGGTGCGCGTGGCTACAGCAGCGCGAGTTGAGCCTTTGCCCATGCGTTGCCCTGAGTGGCGGCTTTTTCGTACCATCCGCGCGCCAACGTATAGTCCTGCGGGACACCCTTCCCGTTGGCATATAATTGTCCGAGCTGAGCCTGAGCCCACGCATTACGCTGGGCGGCAGCTTTTTCGTACCATCCGCGTGCCACCGTATAGTCCTGCGGGACACCCCGCCCATTGGCATACAGTTGCCCCAGATTGTACTGTGCCTGGGCAATCCCTTGGGCTGCCGCTTGCTCCCACCACTGTCGTGCCTTCTTATAATCCTGCGGTACACCTAGCCCGTCGGCAGACAGCTGCCCGAGTTGGTTCTTTGACCACGCATTGCCCTGGGCGGCGGCTTTTTCGTACCATCCCCGTGCCACCGTGTAGTCCTGCGGGACGCCCTGCCCGCTGAAATACAGCTGTCCAAGCCGGTTCTGTGCCGAGGCATTGCCTTGGGTGGCCAGCGTCTTCAGTTGTTGCAGGTCCACGGCTGAGATGGTCTCCTCTGAGGAAGCCGGCGAGCTTCTAGGGGCCTGTGCCATGAGTCGCTGTGTTAATTCAGGACGATCCAAGCGTTCCTGATGCGTTTCTGGCGTTGGTGATTTTCCCAGAGATGTCTCCCGTTCATCCGTTCGAGCAGCGCTGCTGGAAGGACTATCGTGCAGATCTGCGGCCTGGTGAACATGGTCTTCTTCAAAGGCCAATGGTTCTGTATGCGAATGCGGCTCTGTTTCGGTTGCCTGCGCAGGTTTGTTTGAAATAATCACTTTCGATTTTTTCGTCAGCGTAAATCCGATGATCACAAGAAAAAGTATGGCGATTGCCACCATGGCTGTTTTGGCAGGGGACAACGATTCATGTTCTTGAGCCTCTGCAGCGGCAGTCTTCCGCTGGTGAGTATCCCAAGTCTCATGTTGATCGGGAGCGGAGCGAAGGTTTGCATGACAGGAAGGGCACGTCACAGGCTCAACAGCCTTTGCGCTCCGTCCATGGCTGGCACGGACCCATGCGTCATACTGTTGTCTCAATACCGGGTCACTGAGTGTCTCGAAGGCCACATTGATTTTCCCGGACTTTTGCTCTGCCTTTGCCAGAAGCGTGGGACTATGGTGAAAGCGGTCGGGATGCCAGACTTGCAGCAAGAGCCGGTAGGCCTCCTTGACCTCTTCGAGAGTCGCGGAATCTTGAATTTCAAGAACGGTGTAATAGGTCTCCATCCAGGATGCTCCAATACAATGGACATGGGTATTTCCCGCCTGCCCAATGAGAAAGAGAAAAGATCTAGGGGTCTATAATATCCTAGCGCAATAATCGGTTTAAAGCATGGCCGAGCCCGCGTGATGAATAATTTGGAGAAGCATTATCGTCGGCTCTGTGGTATCTGTTTCTTCTATGCTTCCTCCAATTCCGCCAGGCTGGAGATCCTTGCTCAAAGAGGAAACGCGCAAGCCCTATTATCACGCGCTCGATACATTTTTTGAAAATGAACTTGCGGATGGGCAGATAGTTCTGCCAGCCCGCAAGGACATCTTCAACGCATTAGCCGCCACATCGTATGACCAGGTTCGTGTGCTACTTGTGGGCCAGGATCCCTATCCGACCCCCGGTCATGCCCATGGCCTCTGTTTCTCCGTGCAGCCGACCGTCAGGCCTCTGCCCTTCTCGTTGCGAAACATCTATCGGGAACTCCATAACGATGTGGGATGCAGGATTCCCAATAACGGCAATCTGGAACGTTGGGCCAGGCAGGGCGTCCTTATGCTCAACACGGTCCTCACGGTCCGGGCGCGCCAGGCCAATTCGCACCAGGGACGAGGCTGGGAGCGATTCACCGATCGTATTATCGAACTGGTTGCGGCAAAGCAAACGCGGGTGGTCTTTGTGCTGTGGGGGCGCCAGGCCCAGAAGAAGCGGACGTTGATCGCACAACCGCACCATACCGTGATCGCGACTGCCCACCCCTCGCCTTTATCAGTCAGAAAGTTTTTCGGATGCCGGTGTTTCTCGCAGATCAACCGAGATCTTGCCGATGCGGGGATGGCCCCGATCAACTGGCAAATCTCAGACGTTTAATTGCCTGTCTATCTGGTCTGTCTGGTCTATTCGGTCTGTCTGGTGTAAGCGGTTGAACGAAACCAACGAGACGAACCAGATAGACCAAACAGACCGAATAGACCAGATGGACCAGGGTCTCGCTCATTGACTCTTTCCCTCTTTGGCCTGTAGGGTAGGCTATGACGTACTGAGCCACGCCGACTGTCCCATCTCTCGCACTGCACCTCCCACGTTCCCGTGCGTCTGATTCCCTGGTCTCCGCCGCTTCTACGCCAGAGTGCCCATTGGGGCAGGCTGAGGTCGAGGCTAAGGTTGAACGCCTGAACCTTGGCCTATCCACAGGGACGGACCTTTTCAGTTCTTGTTGGGATGTCATCAATAATCCTGCACGAAAGGAGTGCCACATGAATCAAGAACAATTCAAAGCGTTTTGGATCCAACTGAAGGCGCCACTCAAAGCGAAGTGGGAGAAGATCACGGATGCCGATCTTCTGGAGATCGAGGGGAGTCTGGCCACGTTCACCGCGGTGCTGGCAAAACGCTATGGCGCAACCCAAAATGGTGAAGTCAACACCTGGGCTAATCGACGCTATTCCCATTGGTCGGGGAACTATACAAATGCATATGCGGATCCAGCGAAGGTAGCGTGACCGATTGCACAGGGGCGACTGAGAGACAGGCCTACGCATGAAGAGCGTACCATCGAAAATTCTGATGAGAGAGAGGAAGGGATCAGTTCATGAAGAAGATTGTGATCAATAAGAGCTACGGCAACTTTTCCGTGAGTCATCAGGCGTTTATACGATTGCGTGAGTTGGGCCAACAGGACGCGCTCAAGGAGACGGATCTCGGCGCCTACTGGCCAGAGGCGGCGACACCGAAAGAGCCGAGTCTCAATCAGTGCGGAATATTGATTCCGCGCGATGATTTGAAGTTGGTCCAAGTCGTAGAAGAACTCAATGGGGCTGCCAATGGCCATGGCGCAGAGTTGCGGGTGGTCGCGATCCCGGACGATGTTCGATGGGAAATCAGCGCCGTGGGCGGGCTAGAGCACGTCAGCGAGGTTCACCGAACCTGGGCCTAATCCGAGTCATTCGCGAAGCTTCTACCCTACAGCCGATTCGCTGCTCTTGTGCGTAAGCGCCGTCTGTCTTTTGTGCGAGAGTCGTGAGGCTTGTGAGAAAAGCGGGACGGGTGAAACGGACGAGGGTTCGATGTTCGAAGTTTGGGGAACTTCGAACTCAGAACTTCGAACTCAGAACTACCTGCAGTGCCTGTCTCGCTCATGAAAGCGGGCTAGGCCTTCTCCAGAAGGGGTTCCTGCGGCAGGTCCGGTGTTCCAGTTAGCAGCAGCTTAGCGCGTTGAAACGCGTTGGTTCTTGCTTCCCATTCCGTTTTGTAGCCTTTCGATGCATCCTGGTCTTGCGGGCCACGGTCAAGGTGGTTGAACCCTGGAATCGAAAACTTACATGACCATTTGCCATTCTTGATCTGGCTGGTGACCAGGATCACTTTCTGGCCTTTGGAGTAACACGTTTCTGTCATGGTTGGCTCCGATTTGTGCGACGGGCGGGACAAGCGAGATCCGAGGTTCGAAGTTCTGAGTTCCGAAAACCTCGAACTTCGGACATCGAACCGCTTTCCGCCACGCTAGTCCCGTGCCCCCCGGCTGTTTTTAGGACGGCTTAACGAAGCGATCTGGCGTCAGCACGCTGTGCAGCGATTCCGTGACCGCGCGGCGGTAGGGTGCTTTCTGTCGCAGTATGATGACGAGGTTTTCATCGTCGATCAAAATAGATAAGTCCCCCTCGGTCACGAGCTGCCGATCCGGCGCTCCGATATTCATACGATATTGTGTCTTCCCGTCCGGGTTACGGTTAGGTCCGCTGACGATCTCGGTGAGCCCATCGATGAATCCGACGTGCCCCTCATGCCGATGCTTGACCTTCGTGCCATCAGGAATGCGGACCCAGGCTGAGGCTGTTCGTGGCTGCGCGGGCTTCATGGGCTTCACCGTGTTCGTGGTCATGGTCTCTCCCTGTAATCTGTTGAAGGTATGGTTTAGTATA
>JANOOS010000210.1:0-4624 GCA_031421455.1 Nitrospira sp. | reverse complement strand
CTGCGCTTGAGCAGATTGAAAAAGCCCAGATCGGTACCCTGCATAGTTTTGCCGCACATCTCTTGCGGCTCCATCCAGTTGAGTCTGAAATTGATCCATTATTTCAAGAGGATGACGGGTCAAATTTTAAGGAACTATTTGAGTTATCCTGGGACCGTTGGTTGGACGACGAACTCGGATCTACCGGATCACAGCATGATCGCTGGCGTCGAGTCCTGGCTGGGACCACTCTCGACGATCTTCGGCAGTTTACCGAGGCTCTCGCCGGGGACTTTGTGGACCTCGATGAGCTGGAACGTCAGTGCCGATCCCATTCCCTTGAGGGCCCCTTCCGAGACTGGATCGTTGGCATGCATGGGCGAGCCGCTGCTCTGCTTGCCGGACAGGATCGACCCAAACGGCGTAAAGCAGAACAGATGCTCGCTGCCGCAGTGCAATCGCTGACACTCCTGTTGGAGCAGGGAGTACCAGGGCTCATTCATCTTACAGAGGAAGAACGGGCAACCTTGGAGAAGGATCTGGGAAAGGCGCCTGCCGGATGGGATGAGACTGCATTTCAGGAGGCAGCCTCCATCATCGGGCTGACCCAACAACTCCTCTCAGTGGACCAATCCTACTTTCATGAGGTCGTGACACTCGTGAGACCACTCCTGGATCAGATCCAGCAGGGCTTTCGTACCTCCGGGTGGATTGCATTCGATGGATTGCTGGCACGGGCCAAAACCCTCTTACGCGATCATCCGGCAGTCCGTGCCAGGATCAAACAAACCTATCGGGCAATTTTGGTCGATGAGTTTCAGGACACAGATCCGGTCCAGTACGAGATCATCCTGTACCTTGGTGAACGGGCGGACAGTCATCAGACCTCATGGCAGGACGTAGACTTGGAGCCGGGTAAATTATTTATCGTGGGAGATCCGAAGCAATCGATCTATGCCTTTCGCCGAGCCGATATCGAAGCCTTCGAGCGAGTGGTGGAGAAAATTCGAGCAGCCGGGGGACGGGTCTATTCCCTGGTGACGAATTTTCGCAGCGACGGGGCCGTGCTCGACGTTGTGAACAATGTCTTCGACCGGCTCTTTCAACAGGCAGAACACATTCAACCGGCCAATGAACCGCTGGCAGTCAGGCCACAACGCAAACCTGAGGTCTCAGTCTCTGGTGTGCAGCTTCGCCTTGTGACCGCGAGAGAGGGCGACGAAGAGTTTGATGTTCAGGCTGCAACCAGGGAAGAGGCGGAAGCGCTGGCACGTTGGCTGAAGGAAGAGCTTCTTCCAGGGACGACGGTCATGGATCGCGACCGGCACAAAAGCCCGCTCCAGCCGGGCCATATTGCCCTGATTTTTAGAAAGTTGACCCAGACCGAGGTCTATCTCGATGCCCTTCGCCGCTACGACATCGCCTATATCACGGATGGGGAAAAGCACTTTTATCGGCGGCAGGAAGTCATCGAGGTGGTCAACCTTCTCCGGGTCATCGACAATCCCCACGACAGGATTGCCCTGGTCGGGGTCTTACGCTCGCCCCTCGGCGGCTTGACGGATCGGGATCTGTTGGCCCTTCAGCAAAGAGAGGGGTTCGACTACCAGCAACGGGAACAGCTATCTGCCTGGAATCATCCGCAGGCAGAAACGGTCCGGCGGCTCTATGAGCATTTGGCCGAGCTGCATCGTCTCGCCCCTTTCCTGCCTGTGCCTGACGCCATCGATCTGATCTTCGATCGATTACCCATTTTAGAATTAGCGGCGGCGTCCCTCCATGGCGAGCAGGGTGTGGCCAATCTGCGGAAGATCAGGGAGATGGCCGAAGCATTAGCCGATCGTCCCCATCTCACCTTGACCGGGTTCGTTGACTTAATGATGAGCAGAGTATCGGAACAACCGGTTGAGGCGGAAAGCGCCCTGGCTGAGGAATCACTGAGTGCAATCCGCGTGTTGACTATCCATAAGGCCAAGGGATTGGAGTTTCCTGTAGTCATTCTTCCCGGTCTGCACCAAGGGGCAAAGAATTCTCACAAAGGGCCATCCATCCATCATGATTGGTCAAGCCGCTGTTATAGTCTGCGGCTGGGAAGCCGATCGAATCTCGGAGCCCTGTTGGTAGAGATGAAGATGGCAGCGCGTGAAGAAGCGGAACAGCGAAGGCTTCTGTATGTCGGCATGACAAGAGCGCGTGATCTACTGGTCCTATCAGGCGGACTAACCGCAAAGCCGGGACATGACACAGTTCTCTCTCTGCTTGGAGAAACAATTGTTGATGAGGAGAACCCTTCGGCGACTGACCAAATCTGTATCGGAACGAGTCGGCTCACGCGTGTCATAACGCCGGCCAAGAAGGGAGTGAGGCGGCGCAGTCAACAGTCTCTCTCCCCCAAGGCGCCTAACCCGCCCCTTGGTCCCATCCTCATTCGCCGCCAGGCCAGGAAGCTTGAATGGGAGAAGCGCCGTATCACGCCGCGACGAGTGACTCCTTCTAGTCTGGCAGGAGGCAGACCTGATGCCGTTTTCCCCAGTACTGTGACAGGGCGTGACCACGATCTGGCTCGGCTGGTGGGAGTCTGTGCCCATGCGGTACTCGAACAGTGGGACTTCGCCAAGCCTCGCGCTGAGATTGGAACTGTTATCGAGCAGGTCTGTTGGCGTTATGTGACACAGGATCATTTGATGGCGGATGTCGCAGGAGATCTCACCGCTCTCTTTGGGAACTTCCTCTCCTCTGAGCCGTACAAAAGATTGCAGCGTACGACGGTGTTGGGACGAGAAGTTCCGTTCGTCATGCCCTTGGGGGAGGAGCAGACGATGGAAGGGGTGATCGACCTGATTTACCGGCTTGACGATCGGATCTGGATTGCCGACTATAAGACGGACGATGTGGCGGCTGAAGATGCACAGGCCCGAGCCGATCGCTATCGATCCCAAGCGGAGATGTATTCACGAGCCGTCGCGAGCGCGTTAGGAATACCGGCACTCTCATTTCAGTTTATTTTCTTGCGGCCGGGTGTCGCCATCGATGTTTAGCAGACCGTTAATTGGTCTATCCGGTCTATCTGGTCTGTTCGGTCTGTCTTGTTTATTTCGTTGAACCAAACTAACCAGACAGACGAGACAGACCAAATGAACCAGATAGACGTTCAATGATTGTTTCGCAGGAAGAATTCGACAGGTGGATACAAGAGGCGCTGGAAGAACTGCCGCCACGTTTTGCAGCGCTGGCGGAGGAGGTGTCTATTGTCGTTGAAGAAGAACCTTCGCAAGAAGTTCTGCGTGATCTTGAGTTGGAATCAGAAGACGATCTACTGGGTCTCTATCAAGGCATCCCAATTGATCAGACGTCTTTTTTCCAGCCTGCCGGTGAGTTGCCCGCCCGTATCTCCATCTATCGTGGCCCTATCCTACGTCTCTGTCGGACAAAAACAGAAGTCATTCAAGAGGTCCGCGACACGGTAGTCCATGAGCTCGGACACCATGTTGGGTTGGACGACGAGGAGATGCCGTACTAATGCGAGACGCGCGAGCAAAGAAGTTCTGAGTTCTGAGTTCTGAGTTGTGAGTTAGAGGCGGATAAGAAAAGCGTGACAGGTAGATAGGCTGAAGGGGTTCAGGCTGAAGTGTTCGGAACGTCGAACCTAGAACTTTGAACTTCGTGTCGCGCCTGTCGCGCCGCCTTTGGCCTAATGCAACAGCCAGTCCCTGCCAAACAAAAACGGCGGCCCCAGTGCTGGAACCGCCGTCTGTTTTGACGTGATGCGCTGAAGGTTACGCCGCCCGCTTCCGCCGCCAGACCACCACGCACGCCAGACCTGAGCCCAACAAGAGGATAGTGCCTGGTTCAGGCACCGGGGAACCAGGTACGCTCGGCGTACCATTAAAGGCTACCTCTCGGATCTCAATACGACAGCAAACCCCACCGGTGAGCAACGTGAGCGTCTCCAAATCGACCTTGCTTACGTCTTGTACAGTCGCAAACGGATAGATTTGACCGGCAACTTGACCGTCCGGTGCAGTCAATATCCCAGTGCTTTGGATGAGGTTGTCGGATGCATTGTAGAAGTGAAGCTTGAAGGTTCCAACTCCCTCATGAAACACGTTGAGGTCATTCCACAACGTGAAGCTCTGAAGATCGAAATTGCCGAGCAGATCAAGAGTAATAATTCCGACCACACCGTCTGCACCAGCATATCCGTTCAAGTTTGAAGTATCGCCGTCAGCGATCTGATTGATAATGGTGCCAGAGCCCCCGCAAATACTAACCGCACAGGGTGCAATGCTCGTAGAAGGCGTAATAAAGCTAGAGCCCTGAATGGTTACGGCGCTGGCCGGAGACGCGCCGAGGGTAATGGCGGCAACCACGAACGCCAGAGACAGTATGTAACTTTTCATTGTTGGCTCCGTTTCTCCATAAGACATGTCAAATGAAAGGCGCGGCGTCCTGTTCATCGTGGACTGTGCAAACGTACGCAACTTTGGTTCCAGTGTGTAAGTGCTTGATGTATCACGAGACGCATTCAGCCCTCATCGCGCATACGTAAGTATTTTTTACAGTACCCCACGGCATAACCACTCATGAATAGATGGCCTTGACTGTCGCGGCGAACGACGCATCACCAGAAAAACCAATACTTTCG
>JANOOS010000209.1:0-6507 GCA_031421455.1 Nitrospira sp. | reverse complement strand
CGGCTTCCTCGTCATCGGGCGAAAAGAGAGCGCCACGTTCGCCAAAAAAGAAAAGGGGTTAATAGAGCAGGCCAGCGACGACATCACAAAAGCGCTGGATCGCGAAGGGCTGTTCGATATGAATGTCCTGCTCAGCCGGCCATTTGTCGCGCACGAGCCGGTCCCCCCTCCCCCTTCTCCGACAGAAATGTTCACGGCTCCCGGAACACAGCTCACACCGGAACTCCAAGATAAGATTATTGCCGCCTTGACGGATGCTAACCAATACGTCGCCTACGATCGCATCTGGGCCTGCCGCTACGATCCCCTTGCAGGCAATGTCGAAGTCCTGGGACTGGCCGGCGACCTGAAAAGCGAGCAGAAGGACGGGAAGAAAGATCTCAAGCCTGGCCACCGCCTCACGCTCGACAGCTCAGCCTCCGGCTGGGCCGTCCGCCATCGTAAACCACGCGTGGATCATGATCTCGCCTCCACACAGGGGCGCTTTCTTGACCACAAATATCTCTTCAAGGACCGGCTTCTCTCCTCGCTCGTCGTGCCGTTCTTCGTCCGTGGACAAGTGGGCGGGACCATCACCTTGGCCTCGAAAGAAGCCGGACGCTACCAGCAAACGGATGCCCGCACGCTTGAGCCGACTATTGTGAAGATTGCGGACATTCTCCAAGCGCCGGCGCCAACCGGCCAGGCTCCCGCCGCCGGACTAGCTAGCGCCCCCGGGGCACTAGCAGCCCCGAGCCCCTCGGAGCCCATCATCAGAAAACAAGAGCGGCAGGCTGCGATCGGCGAGTTCAGCATGTTCCTGGCAACAGAAGTGCGTGAGCCGCTCGCCTCGATCCGCGCCCAACTGGAGGAAGTCACGGGTGAAGGCATCCTCGACTTCGACCCGCAGACGCGCATCGAGAACGCGATGCGAGATTTGATCCGCATCGAAGCCATCCTGAACGAGATTTTGGACTTTGCCAAACCGCTCGAACTGTCTCGACGGCTCATCCGCATCCCCGAAGTGCTCGAGAGCGCACTCACACTGATCACGACCGACCTCGAAGTCACCAGGATCCAGGTGACCAAGGACTATGCGACGATCATCGCGCCGGTTCGCGGCGACGAAGCCAAGCTCCAGCAAGTCTTTCTCAGTATTTTCAAGAACGCATGTGAAGCGATGAACCCCGGTGGGCATCTCCATATTCAGGTCACTCAACACCGCGCGGGACGCGGCGTGGAAGATCATATCCTCATCAAGAACGACGGGGTTCCTATTCCGGCAGAAATCGTCGACAAGGTCTTTGAACCGTTTTTCACCACGAAGCGGGCCGGCATCGGTCTGGGGCTTGCCACGGTGAAGAAGATCGTCGAAGAACATGGCGGCTCCATTGCCATCGGCAGCGCCCCAGGCGAAGGAACCACCGTCACCATCCGCCTCCCCGGCCTCAGCGCCGGCCCATCCTATCGCGGACGCGGCCGCCGACGGCCTCCCACACGCCGCCCGGCCTAATACCCCGTCTATTTGGTTTGTTTGGTTGGTCTCGTTTGTTTGGTTGGCTGAACGAAACGAAGCAGATGAACCAAATCAGCCAGATAAACCAAATGAACCAGAGAAACCAGTTTTGTGCCACTCGTGTGAGCCATCGCCTAGCCCGCGTCGGTCGTTCCGTATCCGAGACCAACGCCGCCAGTTCAGACGGTTGTGTACGTTTCTGTGAGTGGCTCAGGAAGGCGAAAACCTAACACGGGTTCAGCCTGATCGATCAGTTACGAGCCACAAGGCGGAGACAGGTGACACTCTAACCCGGTCGGTCCTTTCCCGACAATATGGCTGATGCCAGCTGTGGTTGCTGATGGCTAACGTAAAGCTAGCCGGGCGCGGCACGGGAAGCTAAAAAATAAAACCGTGTTATAACCGCGCTCCGGTTGAGCGTTGTGTTAGGCGGCTTTGAAATCATGCTTTTGGCGGAGGAAACACTCCAAGCTGCATCATCAATCCGAGAGCATCCATGATGATGCGTGTCTCCTTGATTTTGCCGTCCTGCAACCGGTCAATCACTGTGCCCCAGACCTTTACGGGTCGCCCCGTGGCGGGCACGCCGAGAAATTCTCCCCGGTGTGTGCCAGTCCATTCGAAGCGGGTCAGCACCTTGTCGCCTTCGGCAATCTGCTCCTCGACTGACCAGTGCATATCTGGAAACCCAATCCGCATACCG
This sequence comes from Nitrospira sp., assembly GCA_031421455.1. GTDB lineage: Bacteria > Nitrospirota > Nitrospiria > Nitrospirales > Nitrospiraceae > Palsa-1315. Next base: position 4,309 of record JANOOS010000209.1, on the reverse strand, counting down.
CGCAGGACATCTTTCAAACCTTCCAGTCCAGGACCTTGGCCGGGAAAAGGAACTTGCTCCACCACGTCCTCCCAAAAGAACTGTCCCGTGGCTTCGATATTCCCTCGGTTCAGAACTTCCTCGACGAAGCGGCGAATAATCTGGCTGTTATTTTGCATTTTATTGTTCGTTTGTTGAAAGCGTGCGCTATGCTGCCTAACGACCCCAGCTCAGCGACCGCGGAGTGCGGCGCGGCGCCTGCATGGCGGGCGGAAAGGCGGCGGTGGAAGCAGGTGCCGTGACGCACGGAGCGGTTCGCTGCAGCGCATGGTTAGGCGCTTTCGTTGATGACGATTGTTCCAGCGATGAAGTCATGAATGGCGCGTCTCTGCCGGTTGAGTAGCATCGTGAACACCTCACTCCAAATCCAAACCTGAGAAGCGATGTCCACCCAGTTGATGAAGGCCAGCTGCGTGTTGTGGACGAGCTCCTGCTGCTGGAACCAACCGGCTGACGAAAACTGGGATGGCGATAACTCAGACACGCCCCAGATACTACCGAATGTCCAGATGACCGCGAAACCAAGGTCCACGGCACTGCGCCGAAACGACTCGGGGCGTCCAATGCGGGAGCCGTCGAGGCGCACAACGCGAATGCCGAGAGCGCGCTTGCCAATGGTCTGGCCCGTGGCGGCGTGGAAATGAAACGTGTAAAACCAATAGAGCAGTCCGTGTGGAACGGCGCAGACGATAGCAAGTGTTTGGGAAATGGAACTGACCCAAACGAGAATAACCACAGGGATGAGCAGAACGAAGAAATCAATCCCGCCTGCGAAGAAGCGTTGCCAAAAACCTGCATATTTCATGGACGGGTGCTCTAAGCGCCTAACAATGTTTAGGCGGATCCATATAAGAACCGGATCTGCCATTTTCTATACGCGTAACACCCTTCCTTGAATGGGATTACATCTCGTCCAGTGGACTGCGAACGCCCCCAGGGCCGCGGTTGAAGACACAAATATACATCAATCGCTGTTCTGACGTCACTGCGGAAGCCAGGGAGATCCTCCCCTATGTCTCTCTTTTGTGGGTGGCCGAAACTGCCCTTATTTATATTGCGCGCATCGAACGACCACTGCTTCATCGTGCGCGCGTCCTTCCCCCCCTTGAGGGCGGGCTAGATGGTCTCCCACTGCGCGTGTCCAACGAGGGTCTTCTGAGACCGCGCGTTGCACGAGCACAGGAGACCGTCTAGTCTGCCCTCTCATGCACCTTCCGAGCGTGCGCGTTGCGCGAGCACAGAAGATCATCAGGCTCCATCCCCTCTGATCCCTCCAAGCTTGCTCGTGTTTCCTTCCTTGGAAGGGCACCCATGTTGGTCTACGTGCGGCCGTCGAACGAGGCCCTTCTCAGGGCGCGCGTTCCGGGAGCACAGGACCAATGTGGGTGTCCTTCCTCTTTTTCATCGTGCAGGGTGCTCGAGCACAGAAAACTATCTAATCTACCTTCTCACGCTCCTCCCACACTCTCACCGCCTCTCACAGGAGGGTGGCCTGTTTGGGCTCCTACTGCGCGCGTCCAACGAGCACATTCCTATTGTGCGCGTTCCGCAACCAGGAGGACGGCCATACCCTCCCTGCTATCTTTCCCTACTTCGCCCTAAGGGGAGGGTAGCCTGTTTGGGCTCCTACTGCGCGCGTCCAACGAGGGCCTTCTCAGGCCGCGCGTTGCGCGAGCAAGGGAGTCCAACAGGCTACCCTCCCCTCCCATTCTCCCTTTGACAGACCCCCCCCTTCCTGGCTATGATTCCCGGGGTCCGATTCAACCTTGAAGTTAAGAACTTATGTTCACTAGCCACCATTTATTTATCCAAAGGAGTAGGCGTATGAAACTCATACTCGGCACTGTTGCAACCGTCTCCGGTGTCTTATTTGCGCTCTCGATGGCCTCGGCGAATCCATCGCTCCTCCCCAAACATGAAGGCTACCCAATGAAGAACAGCGGAAGCCCTGTGACCGGCCAGCCGACCGCCAACGACCCTGGTCAATCGGATGCGCGCGGCGAGGACACGCTGATGAAGTCAGCCGACTCCGTGAAGAGCGCCCAGCAGAACCTCATGAAGTCGGACAATGCGCGGATTACCACAGGTCAGGGAGCGAATCAGCTCCCGACCGTGCAGGGGCCACAAATCAAGATCGCCCCTCCGGTAACCTCCGCCACAAAGATCACCGGCAATCGGAAGATCGAGTAGCAGGATGCTGAGAAAAGTGGTCTGTTCGGTCTGTCTGGTCTATCTGGTTAGTTTTGTTCAACCAAACAAACGAGACAGACCAGAAAGACCAGAGAAACCAGACAGACCGGGCTTGTCAGGTTCGAGTGCGGGCTGCGACCTTACGTAACCGGAATCGCCAGAGCTTCTTGGCCCACTCGCCAGCATAATCGACGCCGATTCGAGGGTGAGCCCCCACATTACCTTTCTTCACCGATGCCCCTCGATCCTCGAACCAGAGGGATTCGCCCACTGTGAGATCCGCACGATTGAGACTTCGATCGATCTGCATTGCGCGACAGAGCCGCCCTGGCCCATCGATCAGCTTCCCATCGATTTCAACCGCCCGGATCAATACGGCCGAGGGACATTCTTCACGCTCAGTCACGACGTTCAGACAATGATGCATCCCATAGATGAGATAGACATACGCAGCCCCTGCCGGACCAAACATGACCTCCGTCCGTTGCGTTCTCCCCTTCGACGCATGGCAGGCCTTATCTTCTGACCCCACATAGGCCTCGACCTCGATAATCTTCCCCGCCAGCATGCGCCCGTCAATCACCCGAACGAGATACTTGCCGATTAGCGATCTCGCAACTGCGACGGTTGAGCGATTGAAATACCTGCGTGGTAGAATTCTGCTCTTTGTCTTCATATGGGCTAACTATAGGCTGCTCAAAATGGTCATCCAGCAAGGCCGCAGGCGAAGGAAGCACCGGAGGCGTAGGCATTCTCACCCGCCCAACCCCGAGCTGCAAGAGCAGCTCTTTCCCGGTGGGGTACGTTGAGGATGCTTTTGAGACGAGAACGCAGTTGGACATCGTTTCAGTAAGTGAGCAGCCGCTCAAAATGGCCATCCGGCAAGGCCGCAGGCGCCCCGAAACCCGGAAGCGTACCCTCTGGGGTACGTTGAGGAGTTTCGGAAGCCGAGAACGCAGCTGGTGGCCATTTTCAGCGGCTGCTAAAAGTACCAGGCCACGCCGCCCAAGACCATCCGCGGATTCCCCGGCACGAAGTGGATGTCATTGCGCGGGGCGCCCTCGTTCCGCAATTGCGACTGGAAGAAAAATGTCGCCTGCTCCCATTTCGTATTGAAGAGATTCTGCACAAAGAGGAAGGCCTCCATGCGTCCATAGGGTAACGTAACAGGAAGCTGATACCGTTCCGACAAATCGAAGTTGAGCCAAGACGGGGCGTTGGCGCTGCGATCTTCGATGAGGGGTCGAACTCCCAGATAGGTCGCCTGCAATTGCGATGTAAGGCCTTCCGGCCAGGCCAAGAGTACTGCCCCATAGGCCGTCACTTCAGGAGCGAGTGGAATCGCGTCTCCATTACGAAACTCCGCTTTGGTATAGGTCACGCTGCCGTTGACATACAGTGGCCCCCAGACTTGCCCACGGGCCGCCACCTCTACGCCGCGCCGCCGGCTGGCCCCTCGGATTTCTGTCGTGCCACCGTCGCCACGAAAGACCAGCTCAGACTGAAGATCTAATTGCCAGGCTGTGGCAATGAGTTCGATGCCGTCAGGCCCCCACGGCTTCGATCTGAGTCCCACCTCGTAATTCTTAGACCGAGCCAGTGGCGAAGCCGCTTGGGCCACGGCAGAGCGACCATCGTTGCTGTGAAAGCCTTCGCCATAGTTTACGAACAACTCGGTGGAGGCCCAGGGTCCGAGGATAAGATTGGCTTTCGGGAGGACCAGCCAAGAGGTGGTACGCCCGGCTGGTTGTTCCACACAGGTCTCGCATCGATTACGGACGTCGAAGGTGAACAATTCACTTCGCACACCGCCGACAAATTTCATCCATGACGTCGGCTGAACCTCTGCCTTCAAAAACGGCGAATAGGAGGCCTCCAGGACATCCGTATCGACGGTCGTTCCCAGAGAGTTGCGCCGGAATTGCGGCCCCAGCCTGACGTGAGCCTTGTCGACCCGGTTCTGAACTCCGACGGTTGCAACACTCGGCATATCAAGGATCTTGCCCTCTTGCCGATAGCCAATGTCGCCTCCGTAGATCACGCGGCGATCGGATTGCTGAAACCCGTCCCCGTTCACCGG
>JANOOS010000208.1:0-4290 GCA_031421455.1 Nitrospira sp. | reverse complement strand
GCTTCGCGTTGCGGGTCGATGCCGCGGATCACAATGCCTTGCACGCCGCTCTGGGTCGTGAGCAAGACCTGCTTGAGCACGAAGGGGGTTGCCGCTACGACGCCCGGCACGGTTACGACCTGCTTGGCGACGGGGTCGTACTCGCTCATGTTGTCCTTCATCCGGTCCTGCACGATGATATGGGCCGTCGTCCCAAGAATCTTGGCCTGTATATCCTCTTTGAACCCGGTCATGATGCCGACCGTCCCGATCAGGGCAGCGACACCGAGGGTGATCCCGGCAATAGAGACCACGGTGTTCAATGAAATCGTCCGATTCCGGCGCTTCGCGCGCAGATATCGCAATCCGACGAAGATTTCGTAGGGGAGGGCCACCGTTATTTCTCGGGCCTCAGTTGCGGGAAGAGAACCACGTCGCGGATCGAAGCTTGGTCCGTAAAGAGCATGATCAGCCGGTCAATACCGATGCCTTCGCCCGCGGTCGGCGGCATGCCGTACTCCAAGGCCCGCAGGAAGTCTTCATCGACTAGATGCGCTTCTTCGTCGCCCGCCGCCCGCTGCGCCGCCTGACCTTCGAACCGTTCCCGTTGATCCAGTGGATCGTTTAACTCTGAAAAGGCGTTTGCGATCTCCCGGCCTGCAATATAAAGCTCAAAACGATCGGTCAGCGCCGGATTCGAATCTTTGCGCCTGGCGAGCGGAGAAATTTCAATCGGGTAGTCGGTGATGAAGGTCGGCTGAATCAGATTTGGCTCGACGGTTTCCTCGAAGATCTCGTTCACGATATTGAAGAGGGGCCATTTCTGATCGATCGCGATACCCAGAGCTTTGGCTGCCGCAATCGCCTTTTCCTTATCCTCAAGGACGGAAGGATCGAGGTTATTTACCTCCAGAATCGCCTGATGATAGGACCAGCGGCGCCATGGAGGTGTGAGTACGATTTCCTTACCCTGATAGTTGATGACCGTCTTACCGAGGATTTGTTGTGCCAAGGAGGAGACGAGTTCTTCCGTGAGGACGATCAAGTCCTGATAGTCGGCATAGGCGACGTAGAACTCCAGCATCGTGAATTCTGGATTGTGAATCGTCGAGATGCCTTCGTTCCTGAAATTGCGGTTGATTTCAAACACGCGAGGAAAGCCACCGACGATCAACCGTTTCAAATAGAGTTCCGGCGCGATGCGGAGATAGAGATCGACTCCGAGCGCATTATGGTGGGTGACAAAGGGTTTTGCCGCCGCGCCACCGGGAATCGGATGCATCATTGGCGTTTCAACCTCTAGGAAGTCCCGTTCGATCAAGAAGGCGCGAATGCCGGCGATGATTCTGCTGCGCGTGGCGAAGATGCCATGGACCTCGGGGTTGGCAATCAAGTCGACATAACGCTGGCGATAGCGGGTTTCTACGTCCGTCAACCCGTGCCACTTCTCCGGGAGCGGCCTGAGAGCTTTGCTCAGGAAGGTCAGCTGCGTTACCTCGACGGTGAATTCGTTGGTCTTCGTGCGAAAGAGCGTGCCGGTCACGCCGATCCAATCGCCCAGATCGAGCTGTTCGGCGACCCGATAGGCCTGTTCTGAGAGATGATCTTTCTTGAGGTAGACTTGCAGCCGGTCGGATCCGTCCTGCAGAACCGCGAAACCTGCCTTGCCGAATCGCCGCAGGGCGACGATGCGCCCTGCCAAGGTGCAGGAGATCTTTTCTTGTTCCAGAACCTCTTTGGTTTTCTCAGCATGGAGCTCGATCAACTGGCCCGCGCGATCCTTCACGTCGTATCGTGTACCGTAGGGCGCCACGCCAGCCTCACGCAGGATGTCGAGCTTCTTGATGCGTTGTTGCTGTTGTTCGTTCAGTTCATCCATCACGTGCCTTTTCGGAAGTCCTTCTTCGGTCAGTTCTCGAACTCGTCGGTTTCCGGCTGTTGATAGCTGAGTGCGGTGACCCCAAGTTGCTTCATCTTCAGGTAGGCTTCGATGAACCCGTCCAAATCACCGTCCATGACGGCGGCTACCTGGCCCACTTCATAGCCAGTCCGGAGATCTTTGACCATTTGATAAGGCTGGAACACATACGATCGAATCTGGCTGCCCCAGGCGATATCCTTTTTCTCGCCGACGATCGCATTGAATTCTGCCTCTTTCTTTTTCAGTTCGAGTTCATAGAGGCGTGCCTTCAAGACTTTCATCGCGCCATTGCGATTCTGGAGCTGTGACCGTTCGTTCTGACATTGCACCACGATTCCGGTCGGCAGGTGTGTCATGCGGATGGCCGTCTCGACCTTATTCACATTCTGTCCCCCGGCGCCGCCGGCCCGAAAGGTATCGATCCTCAGATCTTTGTCTTCGATGACGAGGTCGATATCTTCATTCACCTCGGGATAGACGAAGACCGAAGCAAAGGAGGTATGCCGACGCTTGTTTGCATCGAAGGGTGAAATACGCACCAATCGATGTACGCCTGCTTCGGCCTTGAGATAGCCGTAGGCATAGGGTCCTGTCACTGACAGGGTCACGCTCTTGATGCCCGCTTCCTCTCCCGGGAGCAGGTCCAGGGTTTCGACCTTGAATTTCTTGCTCTCGGCCCAACGGACATACATACGGAGCAGCATCTGCGCCCAGTCCTGCGATTCCGTTCCGCCTGCGCCTGGATGGATCGCCACAATCGCGTTGTTGGGGTCGAGTTCGCCAGAAAGCAGAAGTTCAAGACGTAGGGCTGCGAGCTTCGGCTCGAATTGATCCAGTTCGAAGGTCAACTCCTTCACGAGCCCGGCGTCACCGCTTTCTTCCGCCAATTCAAGCAACGCGTCCAGATCGTTCCTCTTCCCGTCGATATCGCGCCACTGCTGGAGGTCACGCTCAATCGAAGCTTTCTTCCTGCTGATCGTGGCGGCCTTCTGAGCGTGGTTCCAAAAATCAGGCTGTGAGGTCTGTTGTTCGAGATGTGCCAACTCGGCCGTCATACGGGCGAAGTCAAAGATGCCCCCGTAGTTCCGTGACCAATTGCTCGACGGCCCGCACGCGATTTTTGACGTCATCTAACATGGAGCGACCCTTTCTCTCTAGCAGGATGCTGAAAAAGTCTTCCAGCATTTGAAGACCGTTATTTGGTTTATTTGGTCTGTCTCGTTTGTTTGGTTAACCAGATGAACCAAATCAACCAAACAAACAAAACAAACCAGTTTGAGCATCCTGCGCTATTGAACCGTCAGCGTCATTCTTCGATATTTCTTCGGCATTTTTCGTATGCATCGTGTCTTTCCCCAACCTGTTACGCCTGAGTGGCGGCGATTGCATCCGGCTCAGACTCCTTGGTGCGGAATATGCCGAACAGGAATAAGAGCGCGCAGATTATAGCACAGCCGTAGGCAAACACATCGCCGTGCCTGCTGTAAAACGTATAGGGACGCCAGACTTGCATCGTCGCCTTGACGGCCTGTTCCGTGAAGATCGGCGTGGCTTCAACGATGCGCCCGAACGGATCGATGAACCCGGAGATGCCGGTGTTGGCTGAGCGGGCGAAGGCCAAATGATTCTCGACCGAACGAAACACCACCATCGAAAAATGTTGCGAGGCGGCCGCTGAGGGGCCAAACCAAGCATCGTTGGTCACGGTCACCAAGAACTCCGCTCCATTGGCGGCGAATTGCCGCACCAGGTTCGGAAAGATCACTTCGTAGCAGATTGCCACTCCGAAATTTATCGGCCGTAGCGTCGTGCCAGCCGTGCCTGCAGTTGCAGACTTGAGTTTCGGTGGCAAGGTCAAGACCGTCGGACCGGTTCCCGGCTCGAAGTCGCCGATTCCTTCCACAAGTTTGTCGAGGAAAGACAGGAGTGAAGACTTGAATGGAATATATTCTCCGAATGGGACCAAATGATGCTTATCATAACGCCCTAACAATTGGCCGTCGGGGGCGAGGAGGTATGCGCTGTTCATCAGATAGGGCCGGCGATCCGGATAGAATCGCAGGGCGGGGCTGCCGAACAGGATCGGCGCCTGGGTTCGATTAGCCAGCGCCATGAGTTGCAGCTGATAGACCGGCTCACGCTCAAAGACGAACGGTGTTGCCGCTTCCGGCCAGACTACCAAATCTGTGGCACGGCCCAGCTTTTCGGTCAGCCGGTCAAAGCGCGCGAGAGTTTCCTCCCGATAGGCTGTATCCCACTTCACTGCCTGATCGACATTCGGCTGAACCACTCCCACCGTGATGGACAATCGTGGAACATCGGAGAAAGGCGTTTCAGATAACGTGACAAGACCGTACTGCCACGAGAGCGTCACGAGCAATGCCGCCATT
>JANOOS010000207.1:0-2231 GCA_031421455.1 Nitrospira sp. | reverse complement strand
GGAGTTCGGTGTGCGAGTCGTCATGTTGCGGACTGGGATGGTACTTGAACAAGACGGCGGCGCCTTGCCGAAGATGCTGTTGCCGTTCCGGCTCTTTGCGGGCGGCCCGATCATGCCGGGAACCCAGTGGGTGTCGTGGATCCATCGGCGCGATCACATTGGATTGATCAAATGGGCGCTTACGACGCCGAGTATCTCTGGTCCTGTCAATGCAGTAGCGCCCGAGGCTGTCACAATGAAGCAGTTCTGCGGCTCGATCGGACGGGTTCTCCACCGGCCGTCCTGGTTTCCCGTGCCGGGCTTCGCCTTGCGCGTGGCATTGGGTGAACTGGGGACGCTCATGACCACGGGCCAACATGTCACTCCGGCGAAGGCGCTCTCCCGGGGATATGTCTTTCACTACCCGAAGCTGGAGCCGGCTTTGCGGGCGATCCTGACAATGGAATGAAGGAGGGGTGCCGTGGCCCTCAGCGATCGGTCTATCTGGATCCAGTCGTGCTCTTGGGACTCTACTTGTATTTCCTTCTGGTCAGAGTGTGATTGGCGATACACCTCAACCTTGCAAGGTCAAAAAAGGAGGGTTCGGCCATGATGAGGCAAGTCACACAGGCAGGCTCTATGGCACTCATTCTTTTACTAGCACTCTACTACCCCGACGTAGCCGCAGCACATGGGACAGCGAGCGGAGAAGACGACCCCTGCTTGCGCCGAGTCGGTGAGCGCGTGGTGCATTTCAACGCCTATCAGCCGCAATACGAGCTGAAAGGTCAATATTGCACAGACATTCCCCAGGAAGGTGACACCTTCCTGGTCGTGGACCTCGTGGACCCAGCGTTGCGCAATGAGCCGGTCGGCATGCGGATCGTGAAGGGTACCAATGAGGCAGAAGGTGAGATTGTGGCAGATATTCGTCCGAGCACCCACCCGGACGGAGTGCTCAGGGGCGAAGTCCGTCTGGACGAGGGCCTTTATACGGTCATCCTTGCGACAGAGAAGCAGAATCTGATGAAACGCCCGCAGTATCTCTTGCGGGTACACATGACCGACTATCAGAAGCTAATGCGCACCGTGGTCATTCCGCTGCTCGGCGTGCTGCTCGTGGCCTGGCTTGGGTACAAACTCGTACGATCGAAGTGGCTGAGGAATCGGTGGGCCGTCCTCCGTTCCTAGTGAGGCGGGCGTTCAGCCCGCGATTCTATGGTTTACAAATGGGGACTTAGCCTGGCCTATACGGGATTCGGGATAGTGAGCGAATCGATGAATCAATTCGCTTTCGGGTTCCATATGTTCCGTTCAGAATTCATCGCCACTACCGCCCTGTTCGTCATTTATCTATTTCGGTGCCGACATCTCTTTACTGATCGGACATCCGTGACAATCGCCAGGCCGTCTGTTTCGGAGGGATCGCACTGATGCGTGGAATCGTATGGCTCAGACGAGACCTCAGACTCTCTGACCAGCCGGCACTGACGGCGGCCTGTGGGGCATGCAGCGAAGTGATCCCGCTCTTTGTGTTCGATGAGCCTCTGCTGCAATCCCATGTTTTCGGCTCAGCTTGCGTGAACTTCATGCTCGGCTGCCTGCAGGAACTGGCCACGTCTCTAGCCGGGCGGGGCATTCCGCTTCAATGGCGTCGCGGCGCACCGGAGGAAGAAGTGGTTAAAGCCGCACTTGAATGGGATGTGGACGTGGTCTTTTGGAATCGCGATTATGAACCAGGTGCCGTCGAACGAGACCGTGCTGTCCAACAGCGCCTGGCGCGGATCGGCGTCATCGTGCGGACGTTCAAAGACCATGTGGTATTCGAAGCTGAAGAGATCAGAGGATCGACGGGAGATCCATTGCAGCGATACAGTGCCTATCGTGCCCGATGGTGGACCAGGTGGCACGCCGCGACCCAGCCGCTCCTTTCCTCTCCAGCCAGGCTGCGGGGCCAGCGCACTGGTGCCTCGCCACCCCTGACTGCGTTGCCGACGGCAGAAGATCTCGGCTATCTGACTGCCCCCCTGTTCATCAAACCGGGAGAGAAGGAAGCGCTGCGACGGCTTCGCTGGTTTCTTAATGGCCCCATTCACGGGTACGCTAAAGGACGGAATCTCCCCGCGATCGACGGGACATCCAAACTGTCCCCCCACTTCCGGTTCGGAACGCTCTCGGTGCGAACCGCCGTGCACGCGGCCTTGGGCACGCTCACCACAGGCGGCCGCCGGTCGCGTCGCGATGTGCTCACC
>JANOOS010000206.1:0-2687 GCA_031421455.1 Nitrospira sp. | reverse complement strand
ACACCCGTAAGGGAATGGTGAATGTTCAATGGTCAATGTTGAATGTTCACTGGCTGAGGGCTCAAATCGTATGGAAATTACACATTTCACATTTACCATTCAACATTGAGGGCAGAGGAAGGCAAGGCGCGAGTGATTCGTAACACACAACAAGATGCGGTGCCTGGCAGCGTGGTCGATACATACGATCGCCCGCTGAAGAGTCTGCGTTTGTCCGTGACGGATCGGTGCAATCTTCGCTGCTCGTACTGCATGCCGGAGCAGGACTATGTCTGGCTGCCACGCGAGGATGTGCTGACCCTTGAAGAAATGGAGAAGCTGACCGGCTATTTTACGGACCTCGGGGTGGATCGTGTGCGGTTGACCGGCGGAGAACCGTTGCTTCGACGGGGTTTGCCAGGGCTGGTTCGCCTGCTGCGCCAAAACCCGCTGATTAAGGATATCGCGCTGACGACGAACGGCATTCTGTTGGCGGATCAGGTGGAAGAACTGTATGAGGCAGGGCTGTATCGCATCACGGTCAGCCTCGATACGCTGAAACCGGAACGATTTCATCAGCTAACTCGCCGTGATGAACATGAGCGCGTCTTGGACGGAATTACATCGGTGGCTCGCGCGGGGTTTACCGGTTTGAAGCTCGATACGGTGGCGATCAGGGGTTTCAATGACGATGAGTTGGTCGATCTGATCGAGTTTGGCAAGCAGGTACAGGCGGAGGTTCGATTTATTGAATATATGGATGTTGGTGGGGCCAACGAGTGGTCTCAAGAAAAAGTATTTTCCCGAGCCGCGATGCTGACGACGCTGGCGGTGCACTATGGGACGATCGAACCCCTGCCTGAGCGGGGGGCTGCACCGGCGCAGCGATTTGTATTGCCGGATGGAACGACCTTTGGGATTATTCCTTCGACGACGACGCCCTTCTGTGCGACCTGTGATCGCAGCCGGGTGACAGCGGATGGCATGTGGTATCGCTGTCTCTATGCGACGATGGGAACGGATTTGCGTAAGTCCCTCCGCGCCGGCGCTTCGGATGACGAGATGCGGTCCTTGATCCGGGAAGGCTGGGAGGGCCGCCGCGACCGGGGCGCCGAAGAGCGCAAGGCGCTTGAACGGGACGGGTTACGTGTCGGGGGGCTTATCGGTATTGAGAAGCTTCGCGAAGATCCCCATCTTGAAATGCATGCTCGAGGCGGCTGACGTTTTACTCTGTTGCCCTTGTTCGTCTGCTGGGCTAATTTCTATACCTCATGCTGGATACTGAATTCCTGACAATCTTAGGGCTTGGGTTGGTGTTGGGGCTTCGTCACGCTCTGGACACGGACCATTTGGCTGCCGTATCCACGATGCTCGCGCAACGGCCTTCGATCCGCGCCTCCGGCATGATCGGGTTCAGCTGGGGACTTGGACATACGGTGGTGTTGTTGCTGGTCGGGGCGGTGGTATTGGTGCTTCGCCTGTCGATTCCTGAACCGGTCGCATTGGCGGCCGAGTTCGGCGTCGGCGCCATGCTCGTGTTTCTTGGTGGCATACTTGCGGTGCGATTGGTCCGGGAGCGCTGGCATGTGCATGCGCACGACCATGATGGTGCGCAGCATATGCACCTGCATAGCCATGCGCTGGTCGAGGACCACGGGCATGGTCACTGGTGGCGCGACTCCGTTCGCCCGTTCTGCATCGGCATGGCCCATGGGCTGGCCGGGTCGGCGGCGCTGTTGCTGATCGTGTTGTCGTCTGCTCGATCGGTGCCGGAAGGGCTGCTCTATATTGCCGTGTTCGGGTTTGGCTCGATTATGGGGATGATGCTGGTTGGAATGGTCGTGAGTCTTCCGGTCTTGTGGTCACTGAACCTTGGACGGCCCGTCTTTCTTGCAGTTCAGGGTCTGGCAAGTTTTGGGAGTGTTGCCATCGGACTCCTGATGATGTTCCAGATCATCGTTGGCGGTCAGCTCTTCTGACGTCCTATCTTCACCTTCATCGACGGGAAATCTACGTGCGTGACGCAGGCGGCTATGGTATTCTGCCGTCCTCGTGGTTTGTGAGCGAGACAAGCAAGACGCGCGCGACAGGCGCGATCCGAGGTTCGAAGTTCCGGGTTCGAAGTTCCGAAAACCTCGAACTTCGGACCTCGAACCTTCGTCCATCCGACCCGTCCCGCTTGCGACTAGAAGGAGCTTACAATGGCCTGGTTTAAAAAACAGAAAACGACCGAGCCGGAACCTCCCAAGCGTTCCAAGATTTCGGAAGGGATGTGGCTGAAGTGCAACCACTGTCGGGAAATCGTCTATCGCAAAGAAGTCGAGCGGAATAATAAGGTCTGCCCGAAGTGCGACTACCATTTTCCGATTTCTGTTATTGAGCGTATTGCGCTCTTGGTCGACCTCGGGACATTCAAAGAGTGGGATGCGGAGCTTGGTCCCCAGGATCCGCTGAACTTTCAGGACACGAAATCGTATAAGGATCGTGTGAAGGCGCATCAGGGGAAGACCGGCCGCAAAGATGCCATGATGATCGGTGAAGGGATGATGAACGGCCGTCGTGTGGTCTTCTGCCTGTTCGACTTCAGTTTTATGGGTGGCAGCATGGGGTCGGTCGTCGGCGAAAAGATTTGTCGGGCGATCGATCGCGCGCTGGAGGCCAGACTGCCGGTCATTTTGGTCACGACTTCCGGAGGAGCCAGGATGCAA
>JANOOS010000205.1:0-4144 GCA_031421455.1 Nitrospira sp. | reverse complement strand
GCGCTTCCACCGTCGTCGGCGCTTCACCGCGATAGGTTTGCCGGTATTCGTCGCCGACCTTTTCGATGAGAATGGCTTTGGTCGTGGTGCTGCCACAATCGGTGGCTACGATGACGTTGAGGGGATGGGCGATCACCGGCTTGGTCGTTGCTGGACTCGGCACAGTCATTGAACGGAGGCTCCTTGAGGAGCCTGGGGAGGAACTTGGGGAGCAGACTTCGTTTCAATGATAGCAATGAGAGAGGCAATCGTATCGCGTCGTTCGAGCAACCGGGCCACTTGCTCGACCTCTTTTGCCTGGAAGGCCCATTCAACAATAGGGGTCAGAAAATACAGCGCCTGGCTGCCGAGGAAGTTCATGGGGCCAAGAGATTCCAGAAAGACCGTGGCAGGAGCTGCCATCCCCCGTTTCACCACCGCATCGGCCACCCGTTCAAGTAATGCAAGATCCTCAGCCGTGAACAGCTCAGGCCCGGATTTGGTCGAAAAGGCATGGGAGAGTTCTGTGCGAATCTTGTCCCATTTCCCAGGGAGAGATGTCTTGGTAAAGGAGGCCATAAGTCTCTGGAAAGGCAGTCGAAATCAACTATCGAGCGGCATTATATGGAGAGGGGTGGGGAGGAGTCAATAAAAGTACGGCTAGTCGCGCAAGGCAGACGAGATCCAAAGTTCGAAGTTCGGGGTTCGAAGTTCCAGAAATCTCGAACCATGAACTTCGAACCTCGAACCGTCGTCCGTCCCGCTCCTCTCGCATGTCTCGCGCTTCTAATACCCTCGTCCGGTGCTTCCACCGCGCCCCATCCGATCCAGCGGGAGCGCTTCGTATCGTGTCTTTAGGTCCGGATGCTCGTTAAGGTAGCTCTTGACCGCCGCATCATCGGCAAAAACCTCCGGGCTGCGCTTTCGATATTCCTCGACCGTCAGGTCGTATTTTGTCAGCAGCTTGCCGAGTTTCGTGTGGATGTCCGCGCCCATATCCTTCATCTGATCAGCCGACGGGCGCTGCCCATCTTTGAACATCCCTCCACCCTGAAAGTAGTTCGACATCATCTCGCCGATATCAACACGGGCCTTCACGAACTTTTCCACTTCAGCCGGTTCTGTAGCAAGGCTGATCCCTGAGAACAATAGAACCATCAACGAGATTCCAATGATGTTACGCGCCAAACTCATGGGCATGAACTCCTTGTAAAAGTATGGATACCACCTTCGCTCTGCGGAACAGCACCCATCATATCATCTACGAGGAGGTTAAGGTTGAGGTTTAGGCTGAGCACCGCTCAATTCGACTCGGCATTTTTTCGACCCTCAACCTCGGCCTTAGCCTTGGCCTTCCGATGGGACGCGCGCAGTGGAAGATCAGTCAGCCCCCATCCCTGAGGAGAAAACGAGCGAGCTTGGAGGGACCATGTTAGAAACGCGGCCGCTCGTTGTGCGCAATACTTGGTTTATCTGGTTAGTTTCGTTCAACCAAAAGACCAAACAGACCAGACAAACCAAACAACAATCTTATGTTGGAGGTTCGCGAATCTTGGGTATTCGTGGGACTGTTTCTGCTAGGATGACGGCGTGTAATTGCTAGACCTGCGAGATCGATAGAAAGGATGCTTATCTTGAACACAACAAAACTCATTGCCGCAATTGTCGTGATTGCTCTGATCGGGCTCCCAACCCTCTCCTTTGCGAGAGCGCGAGGCGGCGGTGGATATGGCGGCGGATATTCCAGCGGCTCCAGGAGCAGTGGCGCCCCAGGGAGCATGGGCAGCCGTGGATCACGTACCTATGAGCAAAACGGCGCGAAACCTATTGAACAGTCGGTCACTCCGAAGCCATCCTCGGCTACGCCACCATCAGCGGCCAGCAGCCAGGCCCCAATGTCCCAGCCGGCGCCTGCCGGACAGCCCTCGTTTATGCAGCGCAATCCCCTGTTGGCTGGTCTCGCAGCCGGCATCGCCGGATCATATATCGGTAATATGCTGTTCGGAGCAACAAACAGCAGCGCAAGTACCACCAATGCCGGTGAGCAGGTTGGCGAAGCCGCCACGACCAGCACCGCTGCCGGGGCTTCTAGCTCCACCGGAATTCTCCTCATTCTCATGCTCTTGGGAGCCGGAGCGTTCTTTTATTTCTTGAAAGTACGGAGACCTGTTCCTGATTTTTCAGGAACCACGCGGAGCAGCGCCGTCAGTAACAGTCTGTTAACAGAGCCTTCCGCCACAACCCTCCGGACCACCGCAGTGGTCGGCGAAGTCACCTCTGCTGACAAGACGGCCTTTCAACAGCTGCTGACCGATGTTCAAACGGCCTGGAGCAGCCAAGATCTGGCCGGATTACGGCGATCCGTCACGCCTGAAATGCTGTCATATTTCAGCACCGCCTTGGCCGAACAGACCAGTCTCGACATCGCCAATCATGTCGAGGATGTGGTGCTCGTACAAGCAGACGTCCGGGAAAGCTGGATCGAAGACACGACGCAATACGCAACGATCGGGCTTCGTTGGAGTGCCCGTGACTACACCGTATCCACGACCAAGCGGCGAGGAGAGCCAGGCTATCTCGTTGAAGGCAGCGAAGAGACACCGGTCGAGTCCGGCGAAGTGTGGACCTTCATGCGATACCAGAATGGGAAGTGGTTACTCTCGGCAATTCAGCAATAAGAGGGGCTGGGAAGGGCACCCACGTTGATCCTGTGCTCCCGGAACGCGCGCCCTAAGAAGGGCCTCGTTCGACGGCCGCACGTAGACCAACATGGGTGCCCTTCCCAGTGAGAAAAAGCAAGCGAGCTTGGAGGGATCATTTTAGAAATGTGCTCGCCTGGGACAAGAGCGCGTCTCGGCGCGCTCGGGGTTGGGCGGGTGAGAAAGTTGCGCGCAGTACAGGGCAGCCTGGCCACTCCTCTTGAGAGAGGGATAGAAAATCGGACTGTGCTCGTTGAACGCGCGCAGTGGAAGATCATTCAGCCCCCATCCCTAACGAACCAACGATCGGGATTGAAGAAATCGTCATAACCTCGCTCGACCGCCGCAGTAAGACCAACCCCGGTTAGTCTGGTTCAACCAAATAAACAAGACAAACCAAAAAAAATGGTCTTCTTATTACCCTGTTAGGAAAAGATCGATCGCCAGAGAGAGACGGCCCACTCCTTGAGCATAGACAGCCAGTCATCTTCGACTGGTTCGGAAGTCTGCTTATTCGTCGACGGCATCTTCGGGTTGCCAGCATTCGGATCTGCCGATACTGCCGGTGCCGACACTATCGGCTTGGGAGCGGAGCCTGTTTGAGCCGGAACTTGTGTTGGCGAGGCAAGGGCTACCTCGGCCTGTTGGTTCGAGCGTTCGAGAGCTGTGGACTGTGGCGCTCTAAGGCCGTCTACCTCACCGAATTGAGATTTATACATCTCAACGGTTGCTTGCAACTCAGGCTGTTCTTCCTTTGCACGTTGGAGAGCATACCGTAGTCTGTTCTGTTGGGCGGTCAGTTGACTGATCGCGCCGCTGAGGCTGCTCATCCGCTCTTGCAATAATTGCTGCTCGGTTTCCACCTGCTGTTTGGCGTGCAGGAGTGCGAATACGGTTGTCTCTGTTTCTCTAGCGAGGATAACTTTTTGTTGTTCAAGCTCTCTGACTCGTTCGATGAGCAGCTGCGATTTGGCTCTCGTGCTGTACAGTTCGACATTCGTCGCTTCGAGATTAGCGATAGCGGCTTCGTAGGTGGTCCTGGTTACACAAGCGCTGGTGGTGAAGGTGACGAGACATAGCATCCCGGCTGTTACAACCTGGATTTTCATGCCATGCCTCGTTGTGTTGTTCTCCATACAATGCTTCAAAGGGCTGTGCCCGCTATGACTCCGACATCGTGTTGCTGCGAAGAATACCTTATTATTCAACGAAAATCACTCAGCCTTTTATCGTGACCCTTATCCCGATGGGCATAAGTTTGACTGAGCTGGGTATCCGCCGCATGGGTCGCTATGACAAACCTGTGTGTGATAGAGTGTGCAGCATATACTAAACCATACCTTCAACAGATTACAGGGAGAGACCATGACCACGAACACGGTGAAGCCCATGAAGCCCGCGCAGCCACGAACAGCCTCAGCCTGGGTCCGCATTCCTGATGGCACGAAGGTCAAGCATCGGCATGA
>JANOOS010000204.1:0-2007 GCA_031421455.1 Nitrospira sp. | reverse complement strand
CAGCTCGTTTTGGGATAAGCCAAACGAGCTGACCGCCTCTTGATTCAGATAGTGTGAGCCACTTTCGGTTACCGCTCCAATCGCATACTCAGGATTGCCCGGCGCGCCAATCTTGCGCGTGATAAACACATCGAGCGGGACATGGAGGGCGAGGCTGAGTTGATAGCCTACTGCCACTCCACCACGAGGGAGCGCGAGAATCAACGCCGTCGGATCGTTGCGGTATCGGCTCAGCTCATCGGCCAATATCCGGCCAGCCTCATCGCGATTTCGGAACATGACGCGTCTATCTCCTTACGCGAACAGGCTTCTGAAAACTCTGTGGCACATCTGAGACTAGGTTGGTCTATCCGGTCCAGCTGGTTAGTCTCATGCAACCAAACAAACCAAATGAACCAAACAAACCAGACAGACCAGTTTCACAGGAGCCCGTGCGTGACTCCCACGCCGATCAGAAACATGGCGAGCATCACCAGCAGTGCGATCAGCCACCATAGATGACGATGAGGCTCCCTGGTTTCGTGATGCTCATGAATGCCCCACGGAAGTTCAAGATAGTGAGGATGTCTGATCATCATACCCTCCTTCTTTATGAAACCTTCACCTCGATCGATTTCGGTTTCGCCTTCTCCGACTTGGGCAGGTGCACTTTCAAGACCCCCTCTTTGTACTCCGCACTGACCTTGCTGCCGTCGGCATCTTCCGGCAAGGTGAAGCTCCGCATAAAGCTCCCGTAGGCCCGCTCGACACGGTGGTACTTCTTCCCTTTTTCTTCTTTCTCATACTTCCGCTCGCCGGAAATGCTCATGACATCGTCCTGGACCGTCAGTTTGACGTCTTCTTTCTTCATGTCCGGCAGATCCGCCTTGATAAGATATTCCTTGTCGTCTTCTGTAATGTCGACGAGTGGCGACCATTCGGCGACGGTCATGGCTTCCTTTCCCGCCTCGGTCCGAACAGCGGGGCGTCCCAAGTAGGTCGAGAGGCGCTGCTCCATATCCTCCAGGTCCTTGAACGGATTCCATCGCGTCATGACCGGTTCCCAACGAGTTAACGCAGACATATGACTGCCTCCTTGTGATTAAGATGAGAGTGAACGTCGATCGGGCCGTCCTTCCTGCAGGGACAAGAAGGTTAATGTATAAGCGCCACGGCCACTGGGCGTGAGCTTGATCTTCCCGTTTCTACTTAAACGGTCGACCGCGAGAAATACTTGGTTCCAAGTCAGATCGGTGCATTGGCGCGCCACCTCTTCCAGGTCGCAGATATGGGCTTTGCGCACGATGTCGATTACTTGATCTTCTATGGTCGGGTGTTGTGTCATGCTCCACCGACTAAATAACGAAATGAGTTGCTATGAGGAGGGAAATGCATTGTTGGTGCCACAGGATGGTGTCGCGGGGTGTAGAGGGAGATGGTCGCCAGGACAAGTACTTACAGGCTTAGAGTAGGTAAGGGAGGGCTGCACCAACCGGCAGGTTGAGGAGTTATGGGCCAATCGCAAGCAGGGGGCTGTTGCCAAATACCTCAGTGAAGAGCCGAAGGACTGTGTGAGCAGGCACGATGATGCAGACGGGAATTTAAAGCGCAGCTAGAGGAGCCTGAAGAAGATAACAAAACCGGCACTATGTCTCCTTGCCGTCCCGTTTGAGGTAGGGATCCGGCACGATAGCGGCACATTCAACGCAACGCACCTTGCCGGCATTGTGTTCCTCTTCCGTGACACTATCGGAGATTATGCGGCTGTGGGTACAAGTGCCTGGCCGATTCACTGGCGGGAACTCTGGATTTATATCTTGAGTGGTGATTGCCACGACACACCCCAGAGAAGCGAAGATGAATGACTAGCAGAGATACGTATCCTACTTCTTCTTGTGTAAGCAATGATAGGCCCAAGGTAACTACTCAGGTGTTCAGGCTGAAGGGGTTCAGGCCGAAGGTCACGGACGCAGGCTGAAGGGATTCAGGGGTTCAGACTGAAGGCCGGAGGTCCGAACCCTTCAGCCT
>JANOOS010000203.1:0-3562 GCA_031421455.1 Nitrospira sp. | reverse complement strand
AGGCTGAAGGTTGGAGGTCGGAAATCCGAACACTTCAGCCTGAACCCCTTCAGTCTAAACGCCTGGGCCGGGACGAAAGATTTACAGGAGGGATGTGCCATGACGCTCATTGATCGCACCATGGAAATGCTCCATCGCACGATGGATTTGCGGCAAGCCAGACAGCGGGTGATTGCTTCGAACATCGCGAACGAAGAAACGCCAGGCTATCGCGCCACCGAACTCAATTTCCAGGATTCCTTGCAGGCCGCGCATCGTGGGAGAGGTTTTGTCACACTCGCGGTGACTCAGGGCCAGCACATCGGTCCACGCGGAGACTCGGTGCAACAGGTAACGGGTAAGCTCGGCTCCGTGCCGGCGGGAGATATTCCCTTGGATGCCAACTCGGTGAACATCGAGCTGGAGATGGCAAAAATGTCTGAAAACGCGATGCTGTACAACAGCGCCGCGTCGATTATGGCGATCCGTTTTAGGCAGCTGATGGGCGCAATCCGCGAGGGGAGATAAACGCTCAGGCTGAGGTTAAGGTCGAGGCTGAGTGAGCATCGATCTCCTCATCCGCGCACCCGTAACCTTGACCTTAACCTTCTTCTACGGAGGATTTTATGGATATGACCGACAGCATGGCGGTGTCTGTTACCGCCTTAGATGCACAACGCCAACGGCTGAATGTGATTTCCAGCAACCTGGCGAACGCACAGTCCACGCATACGCCAGAAGGCGGCCCGTACAAGCGCCGGGATGTGGTGTTTCAATCCACGCCGGTTGCCAGTCCATTCCAACGGACATTTCGGCAAGTGTCGACGGGTCCAGGGGCCCATGCGCTCGATGGCGTCAAGGTATTGCGAGTGCAGGAAGATAAGAGGCCCGGGCAGGTGATCTATGATCCGCGCCATCCGGACGCCGACAAGAAAGGATTCGTCAAGATGCCGAACATCAACGTCATGGAGGAAATGGTGAACATGATGGGGGCGTCCCGTTCCTACGAAGCCAATGTGCAGGCAATCAACGCAACCCGCGCCATGTGGAATAAGGCGCTGGAGATCGGGAGGTAGCCGTGGATCAGATCAGCGCGATCACAATGCCGACAGTATCCTTGGGGGAAAAGGCCGCCGCGTCTCATGCCGCAGTCGGCGCTCCATCAAGCGGATTCATGAATACGCTGCAGCAAGCGATCGGTAAAGCCAACGACATTCAACTGGAAGCGGGCCAGGCGACCGAGGCGTTGATGACCGGCCAGACACAGAATATCCATCAGACGATGGTGGCCTTACAGGAAGCCGATGTGTCCTTCCAGCTGATGATGCAGATCAGGAACAAGTTGGTGTCGGCGTATGAAGAAATTCAGCGGATGCAAATTTAAAACTGGTTGATCTGGTTTGTCTGGTTTGTTTTGTTCATTTGGTTGATTGAATTCAACCAAACAAACCAAACAGACCAAATAAACGGGATGCATCCTGCTGGAGCCCATGTCTGTTAGCGAGGAGTAAGGTCGCCTATGTTATCCAAGTTTTCCATTAACCAACGCATGATCGTTCTGGTTGCGCTTGCCGGCTCTATTGCCGGTCTTATCGCGATCGCCCTATGGACGCAACAGCCCGATATGCAGGTGCTATTCACGAATCTCAATCCCGAAGATGCGGGAGGAATCGTGGATAAGCTGAAAGAGACGAAAGTGCCGTATGAGACGACCGGAGGCGGCAATACGGTCCTGGTTCCCAGCGCACAAGTTCATGAATTGCGATTGCAATTGGCCACCCAGGGGCTTCCCCATGGGGGTGGTGTGGGCTTTGAGATTTTCGATCGAACGTCGATCGGCATGTCCGATTTCGTCCAGAAACTCAATTATCGTCGTGCGTTGCAAGGGGAACTGGCGCGGACTATTGCGCAAATGCCGGAGATCGAACGGGCCCGCGTCCACCTCGCCACCCCGGAACGGCGCTTGTTCTCCAACGATGAGAATAATCGGTCGCGCGCGTCCGTCGTCTTGTCGTTGCGGAATGGGCAAGCCCTTGCCAAGACGCAGGTAAATGGGATTGTCCACCTCGTGTCGAGCAGCGTCGAGGGTCTGCAAGTCAAGGATGTTACCGTGGTGGATGGCCATGGACGGCTCCTTTCATCGGCAGCCGGCAGCGACGACGCAGCGGGACTCACAGGGTCGCAGCTGGAATACCAGCGCACGGTTGAAAAGGATATCGAGACACGCATCCAAACGATGTTGGAACGAATCGTCGGGGTGAATAAAGCCGTGGTGCGGGTGTCCAGTATTCTCGACTTCCGCAAGGTGGAAACGACTGAAGAGCGGTACGATCCAAACAGCCAAGTCGTTCGAAGCGAGCAGCGGGGCCAGGAAAAGGCCAATGGGCTCAATGGCGTATCCGGTGGCGTACCGGGCGTCCAGTCGAATGTCCCGGAAGGGACAGTTCAAGAGCCGGCTCAAACGAGTTCGAGCAACAATCAGACCAAGAACGAAACCGTCAACTACGAAATCAGCCGGACGGTCTCCCGGGTCGTGGAATCCAGCGGCAGCATCAAGCAACTCTCCGTGGCGGTGCTGGTGGACGGTATCTATGAAATGGCTGCGCCGTCTGAGGCAGGGAAGGCCGGAAGCGATACGGCGAAAAAGTATCTGGCACGGCCTGAAGAGGACATGAAGCGTATCGAAGAGATTGTCAAGAAAGCCATGGGCTATTCGGCAGAGCGGCAGGATCAAGTCCAGGTGACCAACGTGCAATTTGATATCGCGACGGAGGAGCCTCCAGCGCAGGGTATCGAGGCTGCGGCAGAACCGGCCAACTCCTTCACACCCTATATTCGCTATGGGGTTGGGGGAGGCCTCTTTCTCCTGATCCTCTTCATGGTGGTGCGTCCTTTGATGGCGATGCTGGGAACGGCTGGGTCATCGTCCGGGTCATCAGCTGAGGGGGCTACGCCGCCGCTTCCCGCATCGGTGAGTCAGATCGAAGCGTCATTGACGGGAAAGCCCCGCTCACAGATCGTTGATATGGCTCGGGGTAATCCTGATACCACGGCGTTGGTTGTCAAACAATGGCTGAAGACCAGCTAGCGAGGCGCATGTAGCGATGGCCATGGAACTCAGCGGCGAGCAAAAGGCGGCTATTCTTCTGAAAGCTATTGGAGAGGACGCTGCGGCGTTGGTGATGAAGAGCCTCGACCCTAAGGAGATCCGCCGACTGGGGGTCTCCATGAATGCGACAGCGAATATCACCAGGGAAGAGGAGTCGATCGTCATCGATGAATTTGAGAAGGCGAGCGCAAATGGTCAGATGTCATTCCGTGGAAAAGACTACATCAAAACCATTCTGTCCAAGGCGCTCGGTCCTGAAAAAGCCAGCCGCATGCTCGAGTCCATGACCAGCAAGGTGTATCCGGGGCTCGACGCAATGAAGTGGGTCGATGCTAAGGCCGTTTCACAAATGATCAAGACCGAGCATCCCCAGACAATCTCCGTGATCCTGGCGCACATGGATCCGGACCAAGCCGGCGTCGTCATGGTCGACTTACCTGAGGCCCTTCGAGCGGATGTCGCCTTGCGCCTCGC
>JANOOS010000202.1:0-2457 GCA_031421455.1 Nitrospira sp. | reverse complement strand
TGATCGGCTGGAGGCCAGTATCATGAAGGCCCTCGAAGAAAGCTATCTGAACGGCCATCCGATCAACCGGCTCCCCGGCAATCTCAATATCTCCTTTGCCTATGTGGAAGGCGAGTCGTTGCTGATGGGCATGAAGGATATTGCTCTCTCGTCCGGTTCGGCCTGTACCTCGGCTACATTGGAACCCTCGTACGTGCTCCGCGCGTTGGGGGTCGGGACGGAGCTGGCGCATTCCTCGATCCGTTTCGGTCTGGGCCGTTTCAACACAGACGATGAGATCGACTATACGATCAAGAAGGTGATCGAGATCGTCACCAAGTTGCGCGAAATGTCCCCGCTGTACGAGATGGCAAAAGAAGGCGTTGATTTGAAATCAGTCCAATGGGCTGCCCACTAGCGGCAATTGAGAATTTGCAATTGTAAATTATAAATTTCGGAGGTGACCATGGCCTACAGTGACAAAGTCGTTGATCATTTCAATAATCCCCGCAATATGGGGAGCTTTAAGAAGGACGAGGAAGGGGTCGGTACCGGCATGGTCGGGGCTCCAGAGTGCGGCGACGTGATGAAGCTCCAGATCAAGGTGCAGAACGATACGATCGTGGACGCCAAGTTTAAAACATTCGGCTGTGGGTCTGCGATCGCCAGCTCGAGCCTCGCCACCGAATGGTTGAAGGGCAAGACGATTGAAGAAGCCCAAAAGATCAAGAACACCGACATCGTGCAGGAACTAAACCTGCCGCCCGTGAAGATCCATTGCTCCGTGCTCGCCGAGGATGCAATCAAAGCCGCCCTCGCGGACTACCAGAAAAAAGCCGATGGAGCCCTGGTCGACACGAAGTAACGCGAACAAAGGGAGTGCGCTATGGACACGACGAACCCGGAAATTCAAGCTCCTGTGATTTCACTCAGCGAGTCCGCACTGAAGGAAGTAAAACGCCTCATCAATGTGCAGGGCCTCACGGAAGGGGGGCTCCGCCTCGGTGTCAAGGGCGGCGGCTGCTCAGGCCTCAGCTACACGATCAACTTCGACGAAAAGATCGGACCGCACGACCAGATCCATGATTTTGACGGCGTGAAAGTCATTGTCGACGCCAAGAGTGCCATTTATCTGCAAGGCACGCAGTTGGACTTCCAAAAAGACCTGATGGGTGGCAACTTCAAATTCGTCAATCCGAACGCCGACAAGACCTGCGGCTGCGGAGAGTCGTTCTCGGCCTAAATACGTGTCAGCAAAAGCACAGCGATGATCCTACGGGCATGGCAGGCCGCCATGCCCGTGCTGTCAGAGGAGTCCGTTGGACCACCCACCCACCCACAGCACCAGCAGCCCACGTGAGCTACCGATGGCTCGCAGCATGTGCTGGCACTGCCAGTCTGAAATGGCAGGGGAATACTTCTGTGAGCGGTGCGTCAAGGTGCAGCCGGTCTCGAAAGACCTCGACCACTTCACCTGTATGGGCTTCCCCCGTCGCCTCACGATCGATCCGCGCCAACTGGAAACCAAGTTCTACGAACTGAGCCGCGCATTCCACCCGGATTTTTTTCAGAACAAGAGCGCGGAAGAACAGACCATCAGCCTCGGAAATTCAGCGATGTTGAACACCGCTTACCGCACACTTCGCGATCCAATTCAACGGGCCGAGTATCTGCTCGATCTGGAAGCCGGCGCCGTGAAAAACATTCGGACTTCGCCCCCGGCTGATCTGTTCGAAGAAATCCTCGAACTTCAAGACACGCTGGACGAGTACCGTGCTGCCGATCGTGCTTCGGGCGCCGCAGCTACACTCTGTGCCAAACTTCAGTCAGAACGCACGATGCTCGAACGGCGCCAGCAGGACATGGAAACCGCTTTACAACAGCTCTTCACACAATGGGATGCCCTTCAAGACCGCGGCGAAGCGACTGACCAAGCCCGCGCTGAACGCGATCGGATTCTCAAGCACATGCGAGACATCTTGTCGAACCGCACCTATGTGAAGAACATCGTCAACGACCTCGTCGCCACCATCTCCTAACCACTATGGCCCGTATCGTCGGAATCGATCTCGGCACGACCAATTCGTTGGTCGCCTATATGGACCAGGGAACCCCGCGCGTGATCGCGGGACGGAACGAGCGTAATATGGTGCCCTCCGTCGTTGCCATGACCGATAACGGGCTCATCGTCGGCGACTCCGCCAAAGAGCATCTGACCCGCAATCCCGCCCGCACGGTCTATTCCGTGAAACGTTTCATGGGTAGAAGCCTGGCCGATGTGCAAAGTGAGCTCACCTACTTTCCCTACACATTAACGGAACAGGGCGGGGTGATTCGGTTCAAGCTCGGCGAGAAAACCTATTCGCCGCCGCAGATTTCAGCCATGATTCTCAAAGAGCTGAAGCTCAGGGCCGAAACGCACCTAGGCGAGAGCATTACCAAGGCCGTCATCACTGTCCCCGCCTATTTCAACGACAG